>JBCCHA010000001.1:0-18451 GCA_039028995.1 Bacteroidota bacterium
ATTATAGGTATGGAAACTCAAGTCCTTTGGCTGTATGTATTGTCATAAGTAATACTTTAGGCGTAGCTCCGTCTTCTTGTTGATCTGCATTACTGAGCAAGCTAATTTGCTCAAGAAAATCAGCAAGTTGATTAGATTCATTTTGATTTTCATCTACAAAGCTTTTGATGGAGTTGAGTAACTCTTGTATATTTTCATACCTACTTACCCCTTCTGGCGTTTGGTCTGCATACAAAGCTGTCAATAGGCCAGATTTTTCCGCTATTGCCAAAGCGATTTCATAAGGATTTTTATGAGGCATTTGATTTTGAAAATGCGCGATAAGCTGTACAAAGCCTTTGATGGCTGCAGCAGTTTGCCCCTGTATAAACCTTTCAATCTGCTGAAGCACTTCCCATATAGTCAGTTCATGCGTCAGGCTCCACTGCCATACCTTTTCCAAAGTAGTAGGGCCTATTCCTCTTTTTGGCAAATTAATCACCCGCCTTAGTGCCTGTTCATCATTAGGATTCACAAGTAGACGCAAATAAGCCAATAGGTCTTTGATTTCTTTTCTTTGATAAAATGAAGTACCGCCTAATAGTTGATAAGGGATGTTGTTTTTTCTAAGTGTTTCTTCAATGATTCTACTTTGGCTATTGGTGCGGTATAGCACTGCAAATTGATCATAGTGGAGTTGATTTTGTTGGCTTGTATCAAAGATAGACTTAGCTACATACAAAGCTTCTTCTACTTCATTAGAAGTAGTGATGAGTGAAATGGGAGCTCCTTGTGCATTGCTAGTAAAGATTTGCTTGGGGAGCTGATCTTTGTTGTGTGCGATAAGTGAATTAACGGCTTGTACAATTTGTTTAGTAGAGCGATAATTTTGCTCTAGTTTAATGGTTTTGGCTTGGGAGAAGTGTGTGGTGAAAGAGAGAATATTGTCAATATTAGCTCCTCTAAAAGCATAAATGCTTTGTGCATCATCACCTATTACACATAGATTTTTATGAGCAGCTAATATTTTTAGTATCGCATACTGTACTTGGTTAGTATCTTGAAACTCGTCTACAAGAATGTATCGAAAGCGGTCTTGGTACTTTTTGGCGATTTCTTGATGGGTGTTTAATAGCTGGTAGGTGGTAAGTAAGAGGTCATCAAAATCGAGTGCTGCTGCTTTTTTACAACGGTTTTCATATTGTAAAAAAATTTCTCCCATGCGAGGTTTAGCTGTCTTTTGGTCATCTTCTCTACAAATTGGATTTTGGCTATAAGCTTGTGCATCCATCAAGCGATTTTTAGCGCCTGATATGCGATTTAACACTATGTTAGGCTTATAAATCTCTTCATTAAGCTGCAGTTCCTTAATCAATATTTTGATCAGATTAAGACTATCGGCTCTGTCATAAATGGTAAAATTTCTGGGTAAGTGTAAGGTTTCTGATTCTATACGAAGTAGCCTAGAGAAGAGGCTATGAAAGGTGCCTATCCAGAGGCCTCTGGCTTCATTTGTGATCAGATTTTGTATACGCTTAGTCATTTCTTTAGCAGCTTTGTTGGTAAAAGTAAGTGCCATGATATGATAGGGGGGTATATTTTGCTCTTGTATAAGATAGGCAATGCGGTGGGTGAGCACTTGGGTTTTGCCAGCACCTGGCCCTGCATTAATCATAAAAGGCCCTTCAGTTTGGGTTACTGCTTGATGTTGTGCAGCATTGAGTAGGCTCAGGTCTAGGGGCATAGTATAATAGGAGGTAGGTGTTTGGGTTGATATGGGGGAAAAAGGTGCTTAGCACTAAGTGATGATAAGCTTAAAAGAAAGGTGGGTTTAAGTGGCTGCACTAACAAATTGCTGCACTAGGATATTTTGTAAATAAATTGGCTCTTTGTGATAGTATACAGTATACTTACCTGGTTTTAAATCAGCCAACTCAGCTGCCTTTTCAAGACTAGTATCTAAGTCTCCTATTTCATCTATAAGCCCTATTGCTTTTGCCTTTTCCCCAAACTCCACCCTACCATCTGCAAACTCATCTAGCACCTTAGGATCTATTTTGCCTTTTCTAGCCTTTAGCACACTATTTTTAAATCTTTGGGCCATATATTTGTTGAAGGCTTGATAAGCAGCTTTAGTTTTTTCATTAAGCGCTTCATAGACATTGCTACTATTGGGAGAGGTTTTGATAGTTTCTACATGTACGCCCATTTTTTTCATTAGTTTTGAAATGTCAAAACCTATGCTTACTGTACCAATAGAGCCTACAATGGATTGTTCATGTGCTACAATATGGTGGGCATTCATAATAATGGCATAGCCTGCAGAGGCTCCCATGTTGCGTATAAGTGCTACAACGGGCTTTGCTTTACATATTTGGATTATTTCATATTGAATTTTTTCACAAGCCATTACATCGCCACCTCTAGAGTTTACAATAATGACTAAGCCTTTATAACTTTTATCTTCTGTATATTTTTTGATGATTGGTACGACTTTTTCTGAGCTTATATTGTTTTCTGAGCTTTTTCCATCTGTAATGTCGCCTTCTAAAGAGAGCACTAAAATTTTAGCTTCTTCATTGCGTTGGGTTTGGGCTTGTTGTTTTTCTTTTACATAGGCGGTAAGTGATATTTCATTTACGGTATTTTTTTTATCGGGCTGAAAATTGAAAGATGCCTTGAAAGCTTCTAATGCTTCTTGCTTGGCACCTATGCTATTGATGATTTTATATTGGCAAGCTTGCTTTGGATTTAAAAAGGCATGATCTATATTAATTTGATGTATAGTCCCTTTAGGCATGTGTTTGGCTTGTTCTACCTTTTTGAGAGAGTCGTTGTATAAGAACTTATAAATGTCAAGCATGCTTTTTTGGGTTTCCACACTAGGTTTATCTTTTACATACTCTTCTCCATGGTTTTTGTTTTTGCCACTTTGAAATACAAAAGGGGTAATGCCAAGTCGTTCTAATACTTTTTTGCGATAGAAAAGCATGCCATATGGCCCCTGTAAATTTACCCTTCCTACAGGGTGCAAGGTAAGGTTGTCTGCACTGGCAAATGTGGCTACAAAAGGAAGTGTATAAGACTCACTATATATGTGTACAGGCTTTCCACTTTTTTGAAAATTTTTAATATACTTTCTTATAGTATCCAAATGGGCATAACCCTTTGCATTAAAATGCGAAGTTAACTCTATAAACACGCCTCTTATATCCTCGTCTTGTGCAGCTTGCTCAAGGGCATACCTAAGTCCGGCCAGGGAAAAGCCTGTAGATAGGGCATTTTTTTTATACTCGACCAGCTCCCCTTCTAAAGTGATATGTAATATACTATTAGGTACTAGTTTTTGGTGGGTCTGTGTGACTGGAACAATGTTTTTTTTAAGGTTTAATAAAACACTACTAGAGAAGGCAACTGCTAAAAGTACAAAAAATAAAGTGAGTGCTGTAAGGTTAGCACCTACTTGTTTTAGAAAATTTTTCATAAAATAGATAAGGTTAGAGAGAAGATTGCTTATCTGGTGACTTTGGCGACTTGCTATGTTTGATGAGAGGAGTAGCTAAAAGTAATTTAAGACGTGTTTTGCGTTGTTTAGCCTTAGCTATATTTCTTCGCTGTTTTTTGTTTAATCTTGTGATAGCCATAATGACAAATTAAGTATGGATAAGGTAAGTGTGCTTTAGTAAAAGCTGCAGCCACAAATATAGCATTTCTATAGACAAATTGTAAAAACTCGCCTGCTATTTTTGGTATGATAGCGAAGCAAAGACTTGAGTAAGCAAGCCTCCCCATTCCGCACTTTATCCCTTTTTAAACTCCTTAACACACATACTATAAGCCACACGTAGCTGTAGGTAAAACGCTATCTGAAATAGTATATAAAAAAATTTATTTCTCATTAAAAAAATATTAGATTTAAAGTGTTTAAAACTTTTTATTTATGAAAAAAAATCAATACACCCTCAGCCTGCTATTTAGCATTAGCCTATTTGTAAGCCCTTACACCGCATCTGCAGCTCAGGAAAACAACCCATCTACCTCTTCAAAAAAACTCATAGCAGGCACAATACTAGCTACTAGTGTACTCATAGCCCCAAAAAGCCAACCCACCTCATCAAACCATAGTAACAAAGCGCCTAGCCAAGCTGCTACACATTGCAATCACTGCACAGCCAGTGTACCTGAAGCTGCCAATTTTTGTACCCAATGTGGCAAGCCAATCCAAGCAGTAGATACGCAAACTCAACAAATAAGTCGTGAGCAAAGTCCTGAAATAGTATTTATGCCATCAGATACTGAAGAAGAACCTGCAAAGCCCCAATTAGCACATAGCCCCAATCAAAAAGTGAGTATGCACCAAGCCAACCCCTGTGCCAATCACCCACTCAACTCTCCTAATGCACTATCAAGCTATGATGAAAATGAAAAAATCATGGAGTCTACCATAGATCTGAAAACACTCTGTAAGCTAGAAAATATAGCCTCTTCTTGTTTTTCCTTTAATGAAAAACAAGAAGACCCCCACCTTCAAAAAGCTTTGGCCGAATCTTTGAAAGACACTATAAAAGACAACCCCTCAAACAAATCCCCTAAAGAAAATAGCCATCAAAATCACCAAGATGACATAATTAAGTTCAATGAGCAGTACGATGCCTTGACAAATGGCAGGTGTAAGTATGAAAAGCATCAAATAGATGAGTTGATAGATAAATTTAACAAGTTAAAAACCCTTAAAGTGCCAGATAGCGATCCCTTTAAAGAGGATAAAGTGCAGAGAATACAAGGTCTATTATGTTCATTTGAAAAGCAAATAGAAAAACTGCAAAATCAAGATGAAGTCGCCGCGCATAATAATCAAAATAAAAATGAGCCAGTGAGTGCAGATACTTCAATGGCAAGTGCGCAAACAGATACAAGCATTAGCGACATAGCCCAAATCATCCCACCAGAACTACAAATGCAACTCCTTGAGGAAGATGCCTCTGCGCAAACTAGCCATACACAAAGCAATGCCGATGCTTTAACTACAAGTGCTAGCACGGATACAAGCATTAGTGACATAGCTAAAATAATTCCAGAAAACCTACAACTGCAATTCCTTCAAGATGATAAAGTAGTTCAAAAAAACAAAAATGAGCCATTCAGTGCAGATACTTCAATGGCAAGTGCGCAAACAGATACAAGCATTAACGACATAGCCCAAATCATCCCACCAGAACTACAACAGCAACTCCTTGAGGAAGATGCTTCTGCGCAAACTAGCCATAAGCAAAGCAATGATAAAGAGGAAGCGTATGAAATGAAAATGGATGCAGCGCAACAAGCAGGTCAAGAAAGTAGCCATTCAAGCACAGAAGTAAGTAAGGCAATTTGTGAAAGCTTAAAAGCAGCAATCGAAAAGACTAAAGACTTAGCACTAAATGATCAAATAGCAAGCTTAGAAAAAATGCTTTCAGAAGTAGAAATAATATGCACGGACAATAACAATCTTGAACTAAAAATCCTATATGCAAAGATTCAAAGCCTAATCCTAGATCTAGATAAAGAAACTCAACTAAAAAAAGCTTCTTAACCCCATGTGCTTTTTACTACCCCTAAGTTGAGTTTAGTATATCAAAAAGCCATTTAAATTTAAAATGCTTGTTTAAAAAACAAAAAAATCTAATATTTACGCCCAAGTAAAATAAGCCTATTCAGCTTAATTCATTATATTAAGGTTGAATTTTTAATACAAATCCTTGATTTTATACTGTTTTTACACCAAGCACTATACCTATATTGACTTAATCTTGACTAAACAAGCACAAATATTAAGTCAAGTATGCTAGCCTGCAACCCATACGAATATTCACTTTTTTCATATGAAACTCTCTTCATTTAAACTAAATCTTCCCCCTCAATGTATTGCTAAATATCCACCTAAATACAGGGAACAAGCTAAGCTTATGGTGGTACATAAAAACAAAGGCAAAATAGAACACTTGCAGTTTACTGATATAGTAAATTTTTTTAAAAAAGATGACGCCATAGTGCTCAACGATAGTAAAGTATTCTCTTCAAAGCTATATGGCCATAAAGAAAAAAGTGGTGCCTTAATAGAAACCTTCCTTTTAAGAGAGCTAGACCCTAATATACACCTTTGGGACACCATTATAAACCCTGCACGCAAGATACGTGTAGGCAATAAGCTCTATTTTGAAGCCCACGAATTAGTAGCAGAAGTAGTAGACAATACCACCTCACGTGGGCGCACTATTAAGTTTTTTTTTGAAGGAGATAATCAAGCCCTATACAAAGTATTAAACCAAATAGGCCACCCCCCCCTTCCTGATATATTACAAAGAAATGCAGAACCTTTAGACAAAGAACGCTACCAAAGCGTATACGCCGAAAACTTAGGCAGCACTCTGGTCCCTGATGGAAGTCTTTACTTTACCCCTTACATGCTTAAACTGCTTGAATTTAAAGATATAATCCTGCCTAAAATTACCTTACATTCAAGTATTAACACCCTAAACCCACTGCTCATTCAAGATCTCTCTAGACACACGCTGCACTCAGAATACTTTCAGATTACAGATCATGCAGCAGAGATGATCAATACCGCAAAAGCAAAAAACAGAAAACTATGTGCAGTAGGCACCCCTACACTCAAAGCCCTAGAGGCCTCCAAAATAGGAGAAAAAACTATTAAATCTACAAAACAATGGACCAATAAGTTTATCTACCCCCCCTACAAATTTCAAATTGTAGACGCTTTACTCACTAATTTTCATCTACCAGATACTGTCCCCTTTATCAACAGTATTGCCTTTGGTGGAGACGAACTAATCATGGAAGCCTATCGAACTGCCATAGATAAAAAATACCAGTTTTTTGTCTACGGCGATGCACTACTTATCATCTAAGCAAAGCGTTTTTATGTATAGGATTAGAAATAAAAAATGCTTGACAAAATATATAAAACCCCTATTCATATACATATCCACCCATTTACTAACCAATCAAATAGCAGCACAGCCTACTTACCTCTATATACAAACTATAGAAGTAGTAGATGTCAATCAAAAAAAGCTTAGCTTAGAAGGCCAACAACGCATAAAAAAAATAGCCCAAATCCCTGATAAAATCACCTCAGCCTACCTTGAAAAATTACCCCAAAAAGCTACCTATCTACTCTTTTTACAAGGCTATGTAGCAGATCTTACCTATACCCAAAGCCAAACACACCACCTCAAAATCAAAATACGCATTTTAAAAAGACTAGACAAAATCAGGTATGTCCAATTTAAAGGCATAAAAAAATCAGAAAAAAAAGCACTCCTTGCACTTATTCCCTTCAAAAAAGACCACTTTTTATTGCCTCATCACAAACATGAAGCCCTCACGGCCATTGAAAACCACTTCAAATACCAAGGCTTTCCCCATGTACATGTACTACTCAAGCAGGCTCATAGTAAAAAGCATCAAACAGTCCTCCGTTTTGAAATAGAAAAAAATAAGAAAATATACATAGACAAAGTAACATTTGTAGGCAACCATCACCTGGCCAAGCTCAAGCTAGCCACACAACTTATTTATGCCCAAGAAAGGATAAAAAACTTCACTCACCTATTTCAAAAACTATTCACTTGGTCAATAGGGACACAAGGACTAAGTCATCTCATCCGATTTATGCAAGGCACTCCCCTAGTAGAAGCTTACCTAATGCACGATATAGCAGCACTTAAACAGTGCTATCACACCAAAGGATTTGTCGAAGTAGCTATTGATTATCATGTCACCTACACCAAAAAAAATAAAGCAAATGTCACATTTTTAATCAAAGAAGGCACTCCATACCAATTTGGAGGTCATATTACATGGCAAGGCAACCATATATATAGCGAGCATGAGCTGAATAAATGGATAGGCCTTAAAAAAGGACAAGTGCTTAATTGGGTAAAATTACAAAATAAAATATATGGAAAAGCGCACTCAAAAAGTATTCAAAGCCTCTATGAGAAAAAAAATTATACCCTCACTGCTATTGATATACAAATGCATAAAGTCGGCACAAAAGCAATTAACCTCATCATTAAACTAAAAGCTCAGCCACAACCTATCATTCACAAAATAGTAATCCATCAAGACATACCCTTAAGTTTTAATGTAGCCAATATACTAAGACAAAATGGCTTGAAAAAAGGCGCTGCTATTGCAGAATTAAAACTAAAAAACGCACGTGCTATACTGGCAAAAACAGGATTATTTTTGCCTGAAAGCATCAATTTTTATCGTGAAAAAATAAGTGATAAAAAAGAAAACTTGATTTGTAGCTTAGAGGTAAATTACAAAAAGAAAGGTAGCACAATTCTGGGCTTTCAAAACTGGGATGGGGTGCTTGGTGTGAGGTTGAAAAATATTGATTTAAAAAAATTTTTACAAGGGAAAAAGCTTTGGGTAGGCTCTCAAAAACTCTCTTTGCAAATTAACCAAAACCTAACTAAACTCATTAAGTTTTGGGAGATTAATGAACTTTTTTCAGACCGAAAAAGCAAATTCATACTCTCTTTCGAAGATCTGCTAAGCAGCCTTTCCATACCGATAAAAGTAGGTGCTGATGCTTGGGTAATCAATAATGCAAAGGATGAGGCGCATGAATTTAAAAAAGGAAGTAGCCTACATATGGGTGCAATGTGGAGTAATGAATCGGGTATGCATACACTAGAAGGTTTGTTAAGTGCGGAAAGTACTCAGGTAGGTAATTTAAAAATCTCCTCTAGAGAAATCATTGCTTCTGGCAACCT
Organism: Bacteroidota bacterium; assembly: GCA_039028995.1. Taxonomy (GTDB): domain Bacteria; phylum Bacteroidota; class Bacteroidia; order Cytophagales; family Amoebophilaceae; genus JBCCHA01. The sequence goes on from JBCCHA010000001.1 coordinate 8,769, forward strand.
CAAGCAGTTAATGGCACAAGCTACTTACACATTTCATAACTTAAACAACCCACTCTATCCTACTCAAGGCAATAAGTTACACATTCAAGCTAATCTGTTTCACTATCTGTCGGCACACCCATTGCTCAAGGCTACATACCCTTATCTAAAAAGCACATATAGCAAATATTTCGAACTTGGCCCTATACCTCACCTAAAGCAGACAATCACTTTAAAATGCGAAACCTCAGCGGGCCTCACGAATCTGAATACAAGTAGCCCGATAGGTAAGTTCTTTTTAGGTGAACTTAATAGAGAAACGCATTTATACAGTAGCTTAGCAAGTGATTACATACGGCTAAGGGGATATAAAAATGAAGATATTCCTGTCAATAACCTTTCAAATAGAATCTATAGAGGCGGGGCTTATTTTTTGATGCAAAGCGGAGAAATTCGCTACCCACTTAAAAAATCTAAAGAAGCTTATCTACTACTTTTTATAGATGGGGCTTGTACTGCTGATGCACTCACTCAACCAGATCTTGCCTATGCACTATCTATGGGCTTAGGCTTTAGGATTCAAACTCCATTGGGGATGTTGGGATTTAATTTCGGCTGGCCACTTGTCCATAAAAAAAATTGGCTTCCCTCTCCTGATTTTAGATTAGAGCTGGCCTGGTAAATAAAATGTATTTTCACACACGTATCTTTTCAAATTGCGTATAAGGATGAAGGGCTTCAGGTATACATATACTCTCGGCTTCTTGGTAGTTTTCTAGTAAGCTAGCCATGATACGAGGCAAAGCAAGCCCGCTACCATTGAGTGTATAACAAAGATGCTTGCCTGCTTTATCTTTATAAAAAAGCTTCATTCTCCTAGCTTGAAAAGCCTTGAAAAGGCTCACTGAGCTAACTTCTAGCCATTTTTTTTGGCCAGCAGACCATACTTCTACATCATAGGTAAAAGCTGAAGCAAAGCCTAACTCTCCTCTACATAGTTGCAATACACGATAAGGTAAACTAAGTTTTTCTAACAAACTAGTCACATGCCTTAGCATGCCTTCCAAAGCAACTTGCCCATCTTCTACTTTATGGATCTCTACTAACTCTACCTTGTCAAATTGATGCAATCTATTCAACCCACGCACATCACTCCCCCAAGATCCAGCCTCTTGCCTAAAGCAAGGCGTATAAGCCACATGCCTAATCGGCAACTCCTTTTCTTCCAATATCCTACCTCTATATATATTAGTCACAGGCACCTCTGCAGTAGGTATGAGATACATAGCAGTATTTTCAATACCATACATGGTTTGCTCTTTATCAGGAATTTGCCCTGTGCCGAAAGCAGAAGAGGCATTCACTAGCAGTGGAACTTGTACCTCATCATAACCACTAGTTATAGCTTCTTCTAAAAAAAAGTTGATTAAAGCCCTCTGCAACTTCGCTCCCTTCCCATGATATACAGGAAAACCAGCACCGACTATTTGGTTACCCTGTTCAAAACTAGTTAACCGATACTCCTCAAGCAATTCCCAATGTGGCTTGATATGCATAGGTAACTCTCCTTGATTAGGCCATCTAGATATCACTACATTATGTGCTTCATCTTTCCCCATGGGTACACTGTCATCAGGAAGATTAGGTAGCTCTAATAAAAGTTGCTGATAGTCAGCCTCTACGTCTCTAAGGCGTTTAGCCAACTCTTTAGCTTCAACTTTGAGATTTTTAATCCACTTTTTATCCTCTTCAGCACCCTTTACATCGCCTTTTGCCAAAGAAAAGCCCACTTGCTTAGTCCGCTTTTTTAACTGGTGCAAAATACTATCATTAGCGTGTTGTAACTCCTTCCTTTCCTTATTTTTGTCAATTAAAGTCCTAATAAGCTGATCTGCTCTTTTTAGTCCTTTGCTCGATAGTTTTTCAATTACCGAAGTACAGTTTTTTTCTATATAATGAATATCTAGCATTTTTTTAAACACAAAGTTAAGCAAGCTATATTAGCACACAAAGCCAAATCAATATCTGTCTTCCCCTACACAGCTAAACTTTCACCATATGATAGTGGATATGTTTTTAATTCACATGCATTATCTATGCGGTATAACCTCATTTATTATCATGCTCAAATTCAGCTAACTCCTGATGCTAGATTTGCTTCACACCCGAGTCTTCATGGCCAAATTTCCAAGATATAAAAGGTATAATACAAGATGGGGTACTTTAAGAGATTTTCTACTATTGAGCAGATTGGTAAATGAATTTAAAAAACCTCAAAAAACCAAATTAAATACTCGAGTCTATTTTGAATTTTGTGTAAGTAGTGGAAATAGCTCTTAGCGTTAAATTTAATTGTTTTTTTAAAGCTTCTATCCAGTATTTTATGTAAATAAATTTTTAGCCCTAAGTAAGCACCATCATACGCGCTGCATGAAATTCAATTATAAAACTTTTAAAGCCCTTGCTTTTTTTCCTATCTACATGCTAAGTAATTCTTTTTCGCTTTGTTTCTTGATGGTTAGGACGGCAGATGGCTTTATTGATCACTTGGCTTTCATAAGGGGGATTTTTGCGAGGCTTTTACTTTTTACTGTATGGGTTGCTGTTGAAATAAGGGGTGTAGAATAGGCTACTTTATAGATTTTTTTACGCTGTCTTGTATTTGTGTAGTGGTGAGTCTTTTGGTATATGGGGCTTTAGTGTGATTATTTAGTTCTTACAAATGGGGTGGGTGTTTTTGATGAGTGGTGTTGAAAGTTGTTATTGTGTTTTTTCTTATGGGGCTTTATTTGGTAGTGTGGTTTTTGGGTTGGTTGATCTGGTGCTTGTGTTTGCATCATAAAAATTAGTTGTAGTATTAATTAGGTTGAGGTTAAGGGTTATTTTAGTTATTTACAGATAATTTAAAGTAGCCTCAAATATCAAATAAGTTATCTAAGCTCAAATTTACAAAATCTCTCATTGACACCTAGTATTATCTATAAAAGTGCTCACATAGCGAATGGTTAGCATTTTAAGATCTTAGGGCAGGTTGCTTTTTGCTCTACTGATAAAAATATCAAGCTATGGTGTAGCAAGCAAGAGGTGCAATGCTAGCGTGTGCAGGCCTGCTTGTTACTTCTCTATTTTGCATTCAGCTTTTAGTAGGCTTTGCTAGCATTATGGGTTTTTTTAGTAGCTCTGGCAGGAATCGAACCTACATCTAAAGTTTAGGAAACTTTTGTTCTATCCGTTGAACTACAGAGCCTTTAGGACTTCAACTAGGTGCGTTGGGTATTTTGCGGATATAATTTTTGCTGTTTTTTTGAGATGTGTTGGTGGAGTAATTTGTACATGTAGGGCAGATTTTCTTTTTTTTGAGCGGAAATAAGGGCCACTGGGCAATGGTATAGATGTCTGTATTTTTTTTGTAATGAATCATAATGGGGCGCTTTGGCAAGGTGGGTGCTAGGTGCTGCTGCAGGCATTTGGTCTGCTTTGTTTAATATAAGCATGGTTGGAATTGCTTCTGCGCCAAGTGTGTGGAGGGTTTGGTTTACTGTGTGAATATGAGCTTGAAATTTAGGGTGGGAAAAGTCGACTACGTGCAGGAGAAAATCGGCTTGGGCCACTTCATGTAGTGTGGATTTGAAGCATTCAATGAGGTGGTGGGGGAGTTTACGAATAAAACCTACTGTATCGCTGAGCAAAAAGGGAAGGTCGTTAATTACTACTTTGCGTACTGTAGTGCTTACCGTGGCAAAAAGCTTGTCTTCTATCAGCGTTTCATGTTTGGACAAAAGCTGCATTAAAGTAGATTTGCCAGCATTGGTATATCCTACTAGTGCTACATTGATTTGATTGTTTCTTTGTTTGCTTTTGGTAATAGCCTGTTTTTCTATAGCTTCAAGCTTCTCTTTAAGCAGATGAATTTTTTTCTGTACTATTCGCTTGTCAGTTTCCAGTTCTTTTTCCCCTGTGCCCTGCATGCCTGCACCTCCTTTTTGCCTAGAGAGGTGGGTCCACATTCTGGTGAGTCGTGGTAAGAGGTATTGGTATTGTGCCAGTTGTACTTGAGTTTTAGCTTGTGCGGTTTGCGCACGCATTGCAAAGATCTCTAATATGAGCAGAGTCCTGTCCCATATTTTGCAAGGTAGTAGCTTGGCTAGGTTTTTGATTTTTCCAGGGCTTAGCTCATCGTCAAAAAGTATGCTGTCTACTTTATTAAATTGAGTAAAAGTGATGATTTCTTGTATTTTACCTTTGCCTATCCAAGTTTTCGAATTGGGTTTGTCTACCTTTTGGACAAACTGGCCAATGGGCTTAATGCCCCTAGTAGTAGCCAATGCAGCAAGCTCATCAAGGTGGGCTTGGGTCTCTTCTTTTGTAGTGCCTGGCAAAGTTAGCCCTACCAGCAAGGTAGTGGGGGGTGGTGGTGTAGTAGAGATGAGTTTTTTCATAGTTTAAGGCAAAAAGGCGTGTATTTAGGTGTATATCAAAGGGTGAGGCTAGTGACTACTTTGCAATGCTTTTTTCTTTTTTAATAGCGAAATGATGCGATCTACAATGATACGCACGTCAATTTCTTGTTTTGTAGACTCTATCCCTTTGAATACATCTTTATGATCGTATACATAATTAATAGGCAAACCTAATAATTGTAAGACAGTATTCCTCATTTTAGGGTTGGTATATTTTTTATCTATTTGTAGTAAAAACAAACGTACTTGGGGCAAGATGTTTCTCATATGGATAAATTTGCTATTGTTGCTGTATTGGTTTTTTACATAGCAAAACCCCATGCGGCTTTTGATTAGGTTTTTAGCTAGGGTGTCTTTGTTGTCATCTAGCTCTGGGAAAAGATCGCCAGGCCCTTGTGTTTTTTCTCCATATTTGGGGAAAAAGGCTACCTCTGCGCTATTTATTGTACCAAGCAGGGGGTTGGTGTTTTTGATCAAATTGTTGATAGAGTGAGTGTAGTAGCTATAAAATAGGTCTTTGAGATATGGAAGCCACCTGCGGTGAAATTTGTAGTAGAAGAAGGTAAAGGGGATAATGTATAGGAGTAAAAAGCATAGGGTTAGTATGATAAAAAACTGGCTAGTGAGTAGGTAGGCTTCAGCTTCTTCCTGATTTAATTTGGGAGAGAGGTAACTTAAAACATCCGTCAATTGATTGAATGTATAGTTTATTGAAATTAATTTTTCGCAGACTAATCTACCTGGCAAATAGACTAACAGGCCATAAAAAAGTAGTTTCCAGCCTATGACATAAAAGTTGACCAATTCACCTAGCTCTATTGGAGATTGGGATAAAGTCATGCGTAGCGTACCGATGCTGTCGCTTGTGGTATTGAGTAAATTAGGAGCGGACACGTATTTGGTAATGTCAAGTGTAGCCAGATCGATGCGATTGTTTTCGGTATTGAAATTGATTTTCCTTAAGAGCTCTTTGACGCCTGGGGTTTCAAAACAAATTGCTCTGAGATGAATATTTTTTTCACTGTGGTGCATTTGAGAGGCTATTAACATAGATTCTACAATGATGCCTCCTAATGAGTGGCCTGTAAGGGTGATTTGGCTAAAGTGGCCTATTTTTTTAGTGGTGGCAAAAAGTACTTCTAAGAGCTCATTGGCTAGCTTGACTTGTCCTGCTACCTTTTGGTATCTAAAAATCTCCCAGTTGGTGTTGATCCAGTCTCGTAGTTCAGTAGATCCTTGTACACTCATTACGATTTTGCTTTTGGCCCCATTGGTGTAGATGACACTTTGGTGCTCTGTAAATTTTTTACTTTTAAATACTTTGACTACTTGCCACTTTTGATCGTTAAACTGCTTAAAGTCTTGGCTGTGAATCGGTAGGCTAGGGATTGTTTTTTTCTTATGAAAGAGCAAATAGGTGATGTCATTACTCCATACCCATATAATGCCTATTAGGCTGGTGAAGATGATGGGTAGATTAAATATGGGCATGATGATGTGAGGGTGTGCTACTGCTTGTTGCGCTTTAAACTGGTTGACGTAGTAAAAAAACTCACGCAATAAGATGGTTGTAATTAGTATTTGGCAGACTAGGGAGATGGATAGGTAGCTTAGGTATGATTTTTTGGTTTTTTGATTTTCGCTTTTTGTGATGAAGCTTCCTTTTTCATATTGAAGTATTTCCCCTTCATGTATTTTTCTTTTGTAGGCATGTTTGGCTAAAAGCATGCATTCAAAATCAGAGGGTATATTTTGCATGTCATACAGGGTGGGGGTTTTGCTTTGAGAGGGTATGGGGCAGCTAAAAGCGTAGGCGAGGAGAAGGGGTATGAGGATGTGATGTGGGATGAGACGCATTTTTTTTTTGAAAAATATAAGCAGGTGTATGCAAAAGTGTTTTTGTGTAGAGCTTGTTAAGGCCTCCCTAAATTAATATGATATTTGATAGGGTTTCAAATTAAAAGTGGTTTTGTCACTGTGAAGGGGTATTGGGTGGGCAGTAGGTGGTGTGCTTACCTCTTTAAAAGCTTACTCCAAAAGTTTTTTTTCGTCTCTTTTGGGGGTTTGTTGTATGTATCTTGCTTTTTTTTGGTGATTTTCGGATTGTTTGGCCCTATGTCTATAGGGTGGTTGAAGTCCCTGATTGCTTCATCAGCCAGTGCCCCAAGAGTAGGGGTAGGTGGTTTAGGTACTATGTGATGCGTATCTCCTATTTTGACTACTATCGCTTTCTTTTTATCTTCTCTTGCTTGAGACTGTTTATTCTTTTTTTGCTTGTTGTTTTGTGTACTTGCTTGTGATTGAGGTGTGTCAGATATGCCTAATTTTTGTAAATCTTGCTTTTCACCAGTATCCCCCCAAAATGCAGAGTCGTCATTTAGCATTTTTTTTTCTTCTTCGGCTAGTTGCTTTTCGAATGGGGTTTGGCCAGGTAGTGCATTTTGTGTAGAGCTTGTGCTGTGTAGGGTATCAAAATCAGTGCTTTGGTGAATGATGACTGTGTCTGTGCTGGTGATTTGACTGTCTTGACTTTGGTGAGATGTATGAGATGGGCTTTGCTTGACTGGGGTGGATTGTTGTGGGGCTTTGTGCTGGGTGGTATCTTGTGTATTGCTTGCTTTAGGGGTTTTTAGTTTACGGGTTTTACCTATATCGGTAGTGGTGCTTGGGGGGGTAGGGTTGGTATGGGGTGTGGGCTTTTTGTCTTTTCCTGAGTCAGTAGCAGGAGGTGTTTGCTGGCTGGTATCTTGTGTATTGTTTGTTTTGGGGTTGATGACTTTAAAAGGGATGGGCTGCGCACTGGCACTAAATGGGTGCTTGAAGGTGAATAGAAGTTGGCTTTTTGTTGCTTTTGTGCCATGAGGATGGCTAGGCGAGGCTGAAATGGCTTCTTTGTAGTAATATGCGACAATGCCTCCGAGCAGGCATACAGTGGCGGCAGTGAGTGTCTTTTTGGGGTGTTTTTGAAAAAAACTGGCTTTTGGGGCTTTTTTGACTTGTTTGGCTTTTAGGGGTCCCCAAAAGAGAAGTAAACTGAGTAGTGTGATGCGTAACATATTTGATGTGTATTTGATTCCTCAATATACAAAGTTTTTAGAGATGATTTTTTCTAAAGTATTGTGTATGTGTACTAAATGAGGGCTGAGGGGGCATCTAGCATTACGTCACGTCCTGCATTATTTTTAGGAAAAGCGATGTAGTCTCGAATGGAGGTGCCTTCACCTAAAATCATGCAAAGCCTATCAAGGCCGAATGCTATGCCGGCGTGTGGGGGTGTGCCATAGGATAGGGCTTCTAGGAGGAAGCCGAATTGTTGATGGGCTTGTTGGGTTGAAAACCCTAGTAGTTTTAAGATTTGTAATTGTAGGTATTTTTGATGAATACGTACTGAACCACCGCCTATTTCTGTGCCGTTGATGACTATGTCGTAAGATTGGGCTTGTACTTGAGAGGGGTGGGTGGCAAGTAGTGGGAGGTCTGTGGCTTTGGGGGCTGTGAAGGGATGGTGCATGGCCTCATACCTGCCTGCTTCACTATCCCAGGTTAGCAGGGGGAAATCGGTTACCCATAGTGGCATAAAGTTTTTGCTTAGGTGGGGGAGGTGGGTTTTGCCTGTGTGTATGCGTAATAGGGAGAGGGCTTGGTAGGTGGTTGCTTTTTCACCGGCTAGCATGAGTATTAGGCTATTTTTTTGTGCTTTTGATTTTTGTACCCATTGCTGTAACTCTTGTTGTTGATACCATTTCTCTAGTGGAGAGCGGATGTTGCCATCTGCTAGGTATTTGATGTAGGCTAGTCCGCTTGCGGCTATATGGGGTTTTTTGACAAACTCAGTTAGGTGGTCTATTTGTTTTCTGCTTAACTGGGCGCCTTGGGGGAGGGTAATGCCTATGATTTTTTCAGCTTGATCAAAAGTGGTAAATCCTTTGCCTTTGGCTAAATGCGTGAAGTCTACAAAGGGCATCCCCCAGCGTAGGTCGGGTTTGTCTGTGCCGTATAGTTCTATGGCTTGCCTGTAGGGCATGCGGGTAAATTGGGGTAGGGCGATGTGTTTGGTTGTTTGAAAAAGGTGTTGAATAAGGCCTTCAAATAGTGTGATGATGTCTTCTTGGGTTACAAAGGAAAGCTCACAGTCTAGTTGGGTAAATTCTGGTTGTCTGTCTGCACGTAGGTCTTCATTGCGAAAGCATTTGACTAGCTGGTAGTATCGGTCCATGCCTGCTATCATGAGGAGTTGTTTAAGTGTTTGTGGGGATTGGGGCAGTGCGTAATAGAGTTGTTTTTTGGCTTGTGTATCTGCTGGTACTAAAAAATCTCTGGCGCCTTCTGGTGTGGATTTGATGAGTGCGGGGGTTTCTATTTCTATAAATTGCTTTTGGTTTAAATAGCTACGGATGTGGGTGTTGACTTGGTGTCGAAATATGAGGTTTTGTTGTAGGGGTTTTCGTCTTAGGTCCAGGTAGCGGTACTGCATGCGGAGTTCACTGCCTCCATCGGTGTGGTCTTCTATAGTAAAGGGGGGTAGCTTTGCTTTGTTGAGCACTTCTAGTGCAGTGGGTGCGATTTCTATTTGTCCTGTAGCTAAATGGGGATTGGGGGATTTTCTGGGTGTGACTGTGCCTTTTACAGAAATGACATCTTCTCTGGTTAGGTTTTTGGCTTTTTCAAATATGTAGGGGTGGGTAATGTCTTGTACGCATACTATTTGGGTGATGCCATAGCGATCACGCAGGTCTATCCATATTAGGTAGCCTTTGTTGCGTAGGGTTTGTACCCAGCCAGATAAAATTACTTCTTTGCCTTGATCCGTAAGTTGAAGCTGTCCGCAGTGGTGTGTACGTAGCATAAAATGGGTAGGTGTGTAAAAGGGAGTGGTTGGCTATTGTATTACAACGGGTTATTGGCAGTAACTCCTTGTAAAAAATGCTGTAAAAGAAGTGCTAAAAGTTGTGGGTCTGGTAAAAATAAACTGATAGACCAAACTAGTAGGCCAATAATCAAACCGGTTACCAATAGGAATAGGAGAACCAACAATAGAATAAAAAGGCATTGTAATACTATAAAGTACAATATAAAACGTCGTATTGTTATCTGGCCAATTACTTGGTTGATGAGCTTGTATTGGGTATAAAATAAATATATGATTAAAGGAATAGTATAAATAATATAATTTATGAAAATAAGGGCATTAGTATTCAGATTGAGTAGTTGGCTCAAGATAACATCAAGTATAATGAGTGGTAC
>JBCCHA010000002.1:0-15329 GCA_039028995.1 Bacteroidota bacterium
GATATTACGAAAGGGCACCGTCATCGAAGACTCTAATTACTGCTTCGGAGAAGGAGGCGCAGGCACCTATTCTGACGGGAAGCTCTACACCCGAGCGACTAAGAGAGGTGTCGTCAGGGACATCTACGAAACCCTCGTCGCCCATGGTGCTCCCAATGAAATCCTCACCGATGCGCACCCCCACATTGGATCAAACCTCCTGCCAAATGTTGTCAAGGCAATGCGCGAAACGATCCTCGCCTCAGGTGGTGAAGTGCGCTTCCACTCCAAGGTGACGGACTTCATCATCGATGAAACACATGACAAGATCGAAGGCGTCGTTCTCGCTGACGGAACAGAACTCCGAGGCTCTGCTGTCATTCTTGTTTGAGTGGAAATATTAAGATAAAGCAATACTTGCTATACACTTTCTTTATTTCTTATTTCAAAATAAACAGTTTTATCAATATCCTTATCTATACTAATCACAGCCTGATGTTTGCCTAATTTTTTAATAGGGCCATTGATGATGCTAATTTTTTTGTGATTGATAACTATATGATTAGTCTTATACGCTTCTGCTAGTTTTGAAGGCGTAATGGCAGCAAACAAATTGCCTGCTTCATCTACTTTTTCTAATAAAACTAACTGTATAGTATCTAGTTTTTTAGAGAGCTTTGCTACCTCTGCTTGCAGTTTTGTATCTTTACTACTACGCTGACGTAAAGTCTCAGCCAAGTTTTTTTTGCTAGATTCAGTACCTAAAAAAGCACTGCCTTGTGCTATGAGATAATTGGCATAGCCGTCTTTTACTTGAAGTAATTGATGCTTTTCGCCTAGATTTTTTACATGTTTTTTAAGAATTACTTCTACCATATCTTTGATTTATTTAAAATTATCAGCCACAAAAGGCAAAAGGGCGAGTATGCGTGCTTTTTTTACAGCACGTGCCACTTTACGTTGATATTTAGCACTTGTGCCTGTAAGCCTTCTAGGCAAGATTTTACCCTGTTCATTTAAAAAGCTTTTTAGGAAATTTTCCTTTTTGTAGTCTATATATTTAATGCCAAATCGCTTAAATCTACAATACTTTTTCTTACGTTCTTGATTGGTGCTTAAACTGTTAGCCTCTTGTTTTTCCTCTTCAGGTTTGGTAGTAGTAGCTTCCTCTTTACTTTTATCAATAGCCTCATTACCACTTTGTGCTTTATAAGCTATAGCGTGCTTGTCTAGTTTAGTAGTCAAGAAACGTAACACTTGCTCATTTCTTTTATAATTGGTTTCCAACTTAGCTATTATATGACTAGCTGCTGTAAACTCCATATCTACATAAATACCTGAATGCATTTTTTTAATAGGGTAAGCCAAGTATTGAAGCTTTGGATCAGTTTGGGTAATTTTTTCAGCTTTCTCTTTGGCAAGCAAATCTGCAAAATGGTTTACAGATTGCTTTACAGCCTCTTCAGATAGCACTGGGCTAAGTATAAATGTAGTTTGGTAATGGTTCATAACTAAGAATAAAGTGTATCATCAATGGGCAAATCTAATTAAATTTGGCTATATATCAAAAGTTAACAAAGACCTTGCCATCTGATCATTTTTTAAAAAAAGAGACTAAAGCCCAATCTCTAAAATCTCAAATATTAATGTGCCTGCAGGCACATTAATATGAGCCAAATCTCCTACTTTTTTGTTGAGCAGCCCACTGCCTATAGGTGATTCAATAGACAAGCTTCCCTCTTTGATATTGGCTTCTTTAGCTGGTACAAGCTTGTAGCTAACCATTTTCCCCGTTTGCTGATTTTTGATTTTGACCTTAGTAAGTAAAGATACACTTTGCGTATTAATCTGGGTTTCATCTATGATTTTCGCATGGGCTATTTCATCTTTCAGCTTAGCAATTTTCATTTCTAAAATAGTCTGCTCCTCTTTTGCAGCATGATATTCTGCATTTTCACTTAAATCACCCTGAGCCATAGCTTGGCTTATTTTATCAGAAATAGCTTTTCTTTCTTTAGTTTCTAAAATATCCAGCTCCTTTTTAAACTTTTCTAAGCTGGTTTTTGTATAATAAGATTTTTGTGACATAGTGTGAAACAAATTTAAAAATTGGATTGAAAATTAATATTTAAAGTGCCTAAATTCAACGTGTTACAAAAACCAAGTCGGTAGTCCTCCTATCTAGGTCACAATACTTTATCTTTACGCGTACAAGATCCCCCAGTTTATAGACTTTTTGCGTACGTTTTCCCATCAAGCAAAACTTTCTTTGGTCAATTTCATAATAATCATCTTTCAAGTCTGAAACTTTTACCATACCCTCGCATTTATTTTCCAATATCTCGACATAAATACCCCAAGTGGTAATGCCTGATATGACCCCTTGGTAAGTATTACCTTCTAGTTTTTTCATAAATACAACCTGTTTCCCATTAATAGAAGTACGCTCTGCCTCTATAGCAATACGCTCTCTAGATGAAGTATGAGCTGTCATTTCTTCATACCATCTTTTATCAGGCGCAGGTTGACTATTTAAATAGTCTTTTACTAACCTATGTACTACCAAATCTGGATATCTTCTTATGGGAGAAGTGAAGTGGGTATAATGGGGATAAGCTAGCCCGAAGTGAGGTTTAGGATCTACAGTATACAATGCCTGAGCCATAGTTCGAATAGCCAGCATTTGTACTATATTTTGATGAGGAGTATTGGCTACCTCTTTTAAAATTTTGTTAAAAGCCTGATCAAGATTTGACACAGTAGGTTTAAAATTATAGCCGAGTTGCTTCAAATAGGTGGCAAAATCTTCTAGCTTGCCTGCTTCAGGTTTGTCATGTGTCCTATATATAAATGTAGCATGATTTTTGCCTTGTTTTTTCCGATATATCTTCTCAGCCACTAGTCGATTAGCAAGTAGCATAAACTCTTCTACAAGCTTATTGGCCTGTGAAGCTATTTTAGGCACAATACGTACAGGATTTTTTTGTTTGTCTAGCTCAATATGCAAATCACTACTCTCAAAAGCAATAGCTCCTTCATCCAAACGACGTTTTCGTAGCTTTCTTGCCAATTGATGAAGCCATCCTATCTCTGTAGCAAAATCTCCTTTTTTACGCTCTATAACCTCTTGAGCCTCTTGATAGGTAAATCGCCTATCTGAATAAATGAGAGTTTCGCCCACCCATATATCTTCTACCTTAGCGGATTCATCTAGCGTGACAACCACAGAAAAAGCTGGGCGTTTTGTGTGTGGCTTAAGTGAACAGAGATCATTAGAAAGACGCTCGGGTAGCATGGGTATGCAGGTACCTACTAAATATACAGAAGTGCCACGCTTTAAAGCCTCTTCATCTATCACTGTATTTTTTTTTACATAATGCCCCACATCGGCAATGTGTATACCTATTTGATAATTACCATCTGGAAGTTTTTTGACAGAAAGTGCATCATCAAAATCTTTAGCATCATCCGGATCTATAGTAAAGGTAGGCACAGCAGTAAAATCACGTCTACGTGCTATTTCTTCATGACTAAGCTCATCAGGAAAAGCTGCTACCGCTTTTTCAATATCTTTTGAAAAAGTTTTGTCAAGTCCATACTCCTCTATAATAGCGCCTTCTTCTGCCTCATGACTACCCCTAGCGCCTAAAATCTCGCTGATTTTACCCACCGCCCAAGCTTTTTGCGTAGGATATTTAGTAATTTTTACCACGACTTTATCATGAAGCTTTACTTTGCCATAAGCCCCCTCTTTCACCAACCTAATCCGCTGATGTAATCTCTTGTGATCAGGCATAACCACCTTTTCATTTTCATACCCCACCACACAACCTATCACCCTATCATATGAGCGCTTCATAATATCTACTACCTTACCCTCCATCCTTCCTCTTTTAGGACTTGAAAGTATGCTCACTTTTACCAAATCACCATGCATAGCCCCATTTGTATTTCCATAAGCTACAGAAATATCTTTTTCTAAGCCTTCTACTATTATAAAAGCATGATGAGGAGACACAAAATCTACCTTGCCTACATAGGTCTGCTGTATGCCAGACGATTTTCTCCAGGGTATATGCATGATTGAAGTGAAATTTTGATAGATACTGATGTGGGTAAAAAAGCTTTGATTGGACGCAAAACTTTGAAAGTACACAGGCTAAAGATACAAATAGATATGAAAAAATAAATAAATCAAGCTTTAAGTTGATGCTTGGGGTAGTAAATAAGATTTGAACTAATCTAAGAATGGGAAGCAAGAAAAATACATCGAGTATAACGTTTTACTTAAAAAGGATCCCATGAAATACGTACATAAAAGTTAAGCCTTATAATAATTTTTATAACTATATAACCCAGTCTACTATGCTAATCAATCTGACATGAAAGCCCCTTCTTTTCTATATAATCTAGGATAAAAATACCATCCCAAGCCTAAAATTACTGCTATTCCAAAAGTAAAAAATATACCGTAAATTTAATTAGTTCATAGACCTTGCCAAAAAATCAAGATATTTTTTATAAAAGCACTACTTTTACCCCTGTTTACCCTACGCCCCTTAACTAATTAAAACATCTTTCAAACCGTATGGTCCATCCCTATTACACCAAGCCAAATTTTAGCCTATATCAAGCCGACTGCCTTCAAGCCCTAGCTAAAATAGAAGCAAACTCCATCCATATGATTTTTGCCGATCCACCCTACTTCTTATCAAGTGGAACTTTCACTTGCCAAAACGGTAAAATGACAAATGTAAAAAAAGGCGACTGGGACTTATCTAATGGCATCAAAAAAAATTTTGAATTTCACAGATCATGGATTGCAGCTTGTAGACGCGTGCTAAAACCAGAAGGCACCATATGGATATCAGGCACCTATCACTCTATTTATCAATGCGGGCTAGCCCTGCAAGCCCAAAAATTTCATATCTTAAATGACATAGCTTGGTTTAAACCCAATGCAGCACCCAATCTAAGTTGCAGATTTTTTACCGCAAGCCATGAAACACTCATTTGGGCACGTAAAGAAACCAATTCAAAGCATACTTTTGACTATGAATTGATGAAAAATGGCAAATGGGAAGACGATATGATCAAAAAAGAAGGCTTGCAAATGCGATCTGTTTGGGCCATTAAGCCCCCTAGAAAAAGTGAAAAAAAATTTGGCAAACACCCCACTCAAAAGCCAGAAGATTTATTAAAAAGAGTAATTTTAGCCAGTACCCGCAAAAATGACACCATTCTAGACCCCTTCACAGGAAGCTCTACTACCGGCATTGTAGCCTATAAATATGGCAGAAAATTCATAGGTATAGATACAGAAAAAAGCTATTTAGATTTATCTATCAAAAGATTTGAAGGTTCATTTAACCACATCGCAAAGTCAGCACAACCAAACATACAGCCTGCACAAGTTTACGCCAGTTGTTAAAACCCTCATAATGCCATGTTAAATAATGTATTGGATGAGTAAAAATGAAACATATTACCCGTTTTGAAGCCACACAAAAACTCCAAACAATAATTGGGAAAGACCTGAGAAAATTAGCCCAAATTCACGGCATTACCGTTTTTAAAAACGGCAAGCTCAACAAAGGCTGGGCTGGATTAACCCTTGAGAGAGCTATCGGTATAGGCCCTGATTGTAGACAAGCCTCAAATGGCGATTTTTGGGAGCTTAAATTAGTGCCCCTTACAAAAAAAACCAATGGACATTGGAAAGTAAAAGAAACCATGGCCATCACCATGATCAACCCAAAAGAAGTTAGCCAAACCCCATTTGAAGAAAGCCATCTTTTTAACAAAATGCGAAAAATGATTATCTGTGCACGTGCACGAATCAATAGTGAAGAGACCTCTTCTCAGCTTGTGTACGTAAACAGCTTTGACCTGCTAGCTACCAACTTTTGGCAACAAATTAAAAAAGACTACCAAACCGTACAGCAAGTCATTAATCAAAAAGACTTTCATGCCCTTACAGGCAAAATGGGACAACTTATCCAACCCCGCACCAAAGGCGTAGGTCACGGTAGCCAAACAAGAGCATTTTATGCAAGAGTATCTTTTCTAGAGACTATTTTCGGCATACGAGAAACGTAAATTTGTTCATAAAAAAACCAACTTTCAGTACTTTTTTCAAAAAGCACAAACTCTACCTACCCCTCACTATTGAAATAGCAAATTCAACCACCCGAATATCATCTTCAAAAGTCAACCTAGCAAGCCCCTCTTCAAAAGTGTAAAAATCAGCCTCAAAACCCCCATCTACCACCCGCATAGCCCCATCATACCCCTCATCAAGTACAGCCACAAACCAAAAAATCACCTTTTGATTATTATCACCCCCCGGCCGCATACACACAGCTACAGGCTCGGTAGCCCCTTGCAATACCCGTACCCCATCTGAAATACCCCGTGATGAATCATCCACTAACGTAGCCCTAGAAGGCATGTTAACCCCCAGTAGCCTACACCTAAAGCCCGTCTCCTCATACACCTCCCGCACTGCTGTTTGAGCCAAACACTCCCCAACATTTTTCCTGCCCTTAGGCAAAAAACACGCTCCTTTCCCATTTTGGATGATACAAATTTTATTAAGTGACTGATTAAATAATACAGCCCCAGCAGAAAGCACAAACTCTTCAGAAAGCCACTGCCCACTACAACCCGCCCCTTTCATCACCCGCATTACCATATTGATTAGTATAAAATTTTGAGCCCATTAACTGTACTACACCCAGCACAGCCTTATCAATCGGCCCTATAAAAAAGTGGAGCCGGAGGGAGTTGAACCCCCGTCCGAGCAAATTCATTACCCTGCCTTCTACATGTTTAGCAACGCTTATTTGTAGGGAATATATAAGGTGCGTTACCTACCAAAAATACTCCTTAGGCACATTTTAACTTTGCACTAGCATCATGCCATATCCTAGTGCTAGCACTATTCTATATAATGCCTTTAGCCAGGTGAATAGCACTAAGCCCAGCCAAGACACTCGCTTTCTAATACTGTATTAGGCAGCAAGCGCAACACCCAATTGTCCAGGTTGGAAATCAATGCGTCTTGCACCTTTCTCCCTTTTAATAGACAACCCTTTGTTACGGTCTTCGATTATTGCGTCATTTAGACGTGTATAGTAAGTTTGTTTCAGCGGTAATGCTTACTTCACACCGCACATGCTTACAAGATGCCGTACTTGCCGTCAATACCAGTCGGCCCCTTTTCAACCTCAAATATAATCTTTTTCAAAAATTATATTAAGTTTACACCCATAAAAAAAATTTTCATACACATACTATGTCACGCAATAAACTACTCCTCATCTATCTAACCCTTATCGCCATACCCTGCCAATCAAAACCCAAACCCCACACAAATCATACAACCTCTAGCAAAAAAACCAAGCTAACCAAAGCGCTAGTAATAGCAGCCGGCACTGCTTTAGCAGTAGGTGGTTTATTTATACTTTCAAAAAAACAAAACAATAGCCCTTCCCAACCCACTGGAGGCAATACACCTACCCCGCCCAATGGATCTGAAAAACCTAATAAAACTACCGAAACCACTGGACCTGAGAAAATTGATGAAACTACTGGAACCACTCCTAATGGTAAAAAACCCACTGGAGACAATACACCTACTCCGCCCAATGGATCTAAAAAAACTAAGAAAACTACCGAAACTACTGGCAGTGGTAAAAAACCCACTGGAGGCAATACACCTACTCCGCCCAATGGATCTAAAAAAACTAAGAAAACTACCGAAACTACTGGCAGTGGTAAAAAACCTATTGGAGGCACTCAACCCACTGGATCTGGGAAACCCAACCAACCTGCTGAACCTACCCCACCCACTGATCTTACCAAGCTGACCTACATAGGAGCACCTAACTATGACTGTAATAATTACACAGCTAATACAACTGAACAGACACAATTAAGTTTTGTGCTAGTACAAATTGTAGAAAAGCCTAGTAACATAAAAGACGCTCAGCGCAACATAAAAGAACATAGGGAACAGTTTGTTAATGCTGATGAAAATCTTGCGTGTTCTTACCCTCCAAATACATTAAAACTAGCCGAAATAGTTTTAGCCAATAACCTAATACACAATTACGGGAGCCATGAGGCTATTGAAAAAACCATAAAGGATAATCAGTGGCTTGTTGAAGACCAAGAGATCGAAAATTATGATAAGGAGCAAAAACAAAAATATGATACCCATGAAGAAAAAGTAATTCAATCCATGCAAAAGCTACATAAAGACTTAGACCATAATACCATTAACCGACTAGTAAACTATCTTAACCAAGATGAAGCAAAGCGAAAAGATGAAAAAAATATTAAAACAATTATTTCAAACGCAGAGCAAGCAAAAAACATAGGCCCACAGATTGAAACATGTTTAGCTAGCATTGAAGCATTAGATAAACTGCTATTTGATATCAGAAAGGAAAAACGAGTGGCAGCACAAGCCGAAAAAGACACAATTCAAAAAGCAAAAGAAGAAGCCGAAGCACAAAAAAAACAAGCTGAGCAAGCAAATAACCCCCTTTCTATTGAAAACCAATTTGATGCACTAATCAAAAATTATACCACCCTAAATTGTGTAATAAGAAACATCAAAAAAGATATCAAATCTTTTGAGCAAGTAAAAAATACCTATGCAGAAGATGTAGAACTACTCAATGAATTATGCTCATTCGCTAATCCAGGAGAAAATAAAGACCAAGCAATAAAGACACTGTTTAATAAAAAAATGAATGGGATAGCAAGTGAACATTCCCCCCTACTTGCATATGGCGGAATGTTATCCAACTGTGCTAAGTCTGCAGATTCGCTACAAAAAGAAGCAAAAAACTCAAATGCTTTGTTACAACCTATTAATCAAGCAATAGAGGCTAAACAAGATGAGTTAGGTATACAAGGGGCGCGTAAGATTTCTGGAGAATTCATTGATCCTAAATTTTATGAACCTATCTGGAAAGCATACAATAGCTCAAAAAAGCATATAGAAAATACAACGAAAAACATGCAAAAAATTGATACAAAAAACTTTGATGAGTCGCAAGGAACTGACCAACAAAATGTAGCTAACAGAATCGCATGCGATATAAATATTTTCGTTACATTCATCTATATGACTACTGCAAATGGCCTGTCTACTGAAAACGAAAAAGATACAGTGCTTGCTAATGCATCAGTACAAAAATTACTTCCTCAGCTTATCAAGTATAGAGATAGACATACTGAGATACTCAAATACGCACAAAAAAATGAGAATTGGAAACAGCTTGATACTTTAATAAGTAACAATGAAAAAATAACAAACTAACCCCCCAGAATAGTATTTTTGCCATTGTTATGAATGTAGAAAGCTATACCCATTTTTGTTTACAACAGCCAGGAGCTACCGCCTCTTTCCCCTTTGACAAGCATACACTTGTTTTTAAAGTAATGGGCAAAATATTTACACTTGCCTCTATTTTTCCTTTTGAGCGTTTAAATGTAAAATGCGACCCTGAAAAAGCAATCGCCCTTAGAGAAGCATACCCCAGCGTACTGCCTGGTTACCATATGCATAAAAAGCACTGGAATACCATATTGATTAATCAAGAGCTAACAGACCATCAGATTTTTGAATGGATAAAAGACGCTTATTGGCTCGTTGTTAATCAACTACCCCAAAAAACAAAAAAAGCACTTTCTACCCAAAATAAATAGCTTAGTCATGCTACAATATCTAGACTTATTAAACCACATTTTACAAAATGGCATACAAAAAGATGACCGTACCCACACCGGTACACTAAGTGTATTTGGCGCTCAAATGCGTTTTGATTTAAGCCAAAGCTTCCCCCTCCTTACCACTAAAAAACTCCATCTTAGATCTATCATTCACGAACTCTTATGGTTTTTACAAGGCCAAACCAATATTGCTTACCTCAAAGAAAATAAAGTGTCTATTTGGGATGAGTGGGCTGATGAAAATGGAGATTTAGGGCCTGTATATGGTCATCAATGGCGTAGCTGGCCTACTGTAGATGGAGAGGCTATCGATCAGATCGCCAATGTGATACACCAAATTAAAGTCAACCCAAGCTCCAGGCGTCACATCGTAAACGCATGGAATGTAGGCGAGCTCCATAAAATGGCCCTTCCTCCATGCCATGCACTTTTTCAATTTTATGTAGCCAATCAAAAACTCTCCTGCCAGCTCTACCAACGAAGTGCAGATGTATTTCTAGGCGTCCCTTTCAACATCGCCTCCTATGCACTGCTCACCATGATGGTAGCCCAGGTATGCCATTTGGGTCTAGGAGAGTTTGTACATACACTAGGCGATGCCCACCTTTATCTCAACCATATAGACCAAGCTCGGCTACAGCTTACCAGATCACCTCTCCCACTACCCACTATGCATATCAATCCTGATGTAAAAGATATTTTTGCATTTAAGTTTACAGACTTTCTACTCAAAGACTACCAACCCCATCCCCATATTAAAGCACCTATTGCTGTATAAAAAATGTCTTTTGGTTAAGGTGACAAGCAGGTAGCCCTAATCTGATGTAGGCTGCTGTAAATGCTTAGGGTAGAGGTAGTTGTAAAAAATGATGTTACTTATACTCTCAATGCCATTAAATCACTGCGGATCACCTTGCATATGCTGCTTAAAAAAAGCGTATTTTCACAAATGAAGAAAGCCCCTTTAAAGGTTTGATATTTGGCGCTGGAGTATATGTACAAAAAATAGACTATTTCATAAAAATTTAGTTAAATAGAAAAAAAATTACTATATTGGGTATACATAATGCTTGTATCAAGTTTTAAACTTTTTATCAAAATGCACAAAATCACTTTCCCCTATCAATCCCTATTTTGCCTACTGGCTTTTACCCTTGTACCCACCAAAGCCACCCAGCAAACCAAAACCCTTTCTGCGATACAAACAGGCCTAGCTACTACAAGTGCCCTATGTCTAGCCAGCAAAACCCCCGCTAAAAAATCAACAACTACCACACGCACCCAAAAAGGATACACCTACACCTTTTACACAGATGGCATCGTAGCCGTAACAGGCCCTTTTGGCGAAGACCTAGGCACCCATCCAACCAACAACCCCTACCCCAAACCCCATCAAGCCATAAGCCTTGAGAAAGCAGGAGACCAAAGTGCAGTTTTTGTAGGGCTAGGCCTACAAGGAGGCTGCTACCTATGCGGCACGCCTGACTGTACCACACCTGAAAATTGTCTGCATGCAGACGAAACCAAAGCGCAAGACCAAGAAGATAAAAAAAATCAAAGCTCGCAACCCAGCCTAAACACAAATGCTGATAACTCTTTAGAAGAAATACAACAAAAAGATAAGTCCTTGCAGCCCAACGAAAATAACGACCCTGATAACTTTTTAGAAAAACTACAAAAAGGCTTAAACAAAGCCCTACCCCACATTCAACGTGCTAAAGGCAAAAATTGTGTCATCCTAATCGGAGACACAGGCGTAGGCAAAAGCACCTTAATAAATGCCCTCTACAGTGGTATAAAAAACATGAAAGAGGTAGAGGAAGAAAAGTCCACTGCGTTTGGTGTCATAATTCATAAATATCTTGTTCCTGAAAAAGAAATAACAGATGAACAAGGAAACCCCTTATTTAGTGTTGGAGCAGGCAACCAGTCAGTAACTAGCTATCCACAAATAGCCCAACAAGGCAAAATTGCCTTTTGTGACTGCCCAGGCTTTGGTGATACCAGAGATGCCATGTTCGATATAGTCAATTGTAGCACCATGGGAGAGCTATTGATGAATGCCGAATCTGTACAACTTTGCTACCTCATGACTGAAAAAAGTGTCACGGACACAGGAGGAAGAGGACAACACATAAAAAAACTTTTACAAACTGCCTATACCGTCTTCAATAAAGACGACAAGCAACAAGGCCCTATTACCTATGATAATTTAAGAAAATTAAGATTTGTCATTACCCAACCCTCCGGCAATACGAAAAAAATTGATTTACAAAGCCAAATCTGTGATATTCTTACACAAGAAATTACAAACATTGAACACCAAAAAATTATCGAACATCTACTCAGCAATCTATTTGTGATTGATGCAAAAGACCGACCTGATAAGTTTTTAGAAGGAGAAACTCAAGACACAGTAGCCGATCTTAAAGCAAAACTTGTAGACATAGATAACAATATTATGCTATACTCTCCCAAAGTCTTTACATATCCTATTACCCCACAAGCCAAAGAAAAAATAGAAACAGCCCTAAAAAGCATGCAAGAGCGTGTCATGCAAATATCTACATCAAATGATACTTTAGAAAACCAGCTAAAGAAAATAGATAAAGAAATTCTACAACCTTTTGAATCTTTGAACCAGTACCAACTACTTAGACCCTTAGTCAAAAAACCTATGACCTTGGTACACGAGGTGAAAAAATCGATTGAAGATAAAGATAAAAACGAAAAATTAATACGAGAAAATACAACACTAACAGCACAAGCTTCCAAACACAAAAAAGAAATAGACAAACTACAAACAGGTAAACAAAAGCTAGAGAAGAAAATAGACGAACTACGAACAGAAAGAAACACCTTACGAAAAGCAAACAGAGGACTAACCCAACAAAAAAACAACCTGCGAACAGCAAACCAAGGGCTGACTCAAGAAGTAGGCACCCTAGAAGCAGACAAACAAGATCTAACCGAAAAATTAGACACCCTAGAAGCAGAAAAAAACAACCTGCGAACAGCAAACCAAGGGCTGACTCAAGAAGTAGGCACCCTAGAAGCAGACAAAAACAGCCTAAAAGCAGACAAACAAGATCTAACCGAAAAAGTAGACACCCTAGAAGCAGAAAGAAACAACCTAAGAACAGATAAACAAGGGCTAACCCAACAAGTAGGAACCCTAGAAGCAGACAAAAACAACCTACAAACAGAAAGAAATAATCTACAAATAGCAAACCAAGGGCTAGTCCAAGAAAGAAATCATCTACAAATAGCAAACCAAGGGCTAACCCAACAAGTAGGAACCCTACAAACAGAAAGAAATAATCTACAAGAAGAAAAAGAAGGATTAAACCAACAAATAGGCCCCCTAGAAGCAGAAAAAGAAGGGCTAACTGGCCAAGTAGGTGATCTATATAACCAGTTGGGTACAGTGTATGAAAACCAAGGTGACCATGCTCAAGCTATAGAAAATTTTGAAAATGCCCTCAATCTTTTTATATCACTAGGTGAAAATCGCCTTGATGTAGCTACCTCTTATCACGATTTGGGTAGAGTATATTATAGCCAAAACAAATACCAACAAGCTATACAAAACTTTCAAAACGCCCTAAATATACGTGTAGAAATACTAGGAACTAACCATCCCTTAACAAGAAATACACGAACAAGTCTTGGTTCAGCCCAATCTATGCTAAACTCACCAATTCAAGCACTAGTAGTAGAAGTAGCAGAAGGGGGAGTAGAAAATGGAGCAGCAGGAGCAGCAGTAAACGTAGGTATTGAAGGTGTTAAATGGCTTTTTAGATGGTAAGGTTCTATCCAGCATTTTGTGTAAGTAGATTTTCAGCCAAAACCCCCCACCTTATACCTAAGAAAACTTCACCCAAAAAGGATACACCTACACCTTTTACACCAATCACACCGTAGCTATAACAAGCCCTTTTGGTCAAGACCTGGCATCCCGTTGTAGACTAGTAGCACTAAAGACCTATATTTACCCCGCCACCTTGCCCACAAGCCGAAAGTCATATTTATCTACTCTTTTTTACCATTAAAAAAATTTATATAGTAAATTGGCCTTTTATTTGTCAAAAAATGTTTTTCCACAACCGCCCCCTTTTATCCAAAAAATTAGCATTATACACAATAGCCCTCGCAGCCAGCCTAGTACATACAAATGCCCAAAAAATAAGCAAAAAACCCCCTAAAAAAACATCCAAATCCACCTACTATATCGTAGGCATAAGCGTATGTACAATAGGCGCCCTATCTGCTGGGGTGATCTACAAAAAAGCGCAAAATACACCCGATCAACCACGCACAAGCTCTTTCACAACAAAAAGCACCACAACGCCACAAGGCCAACCTGAAGAAGACCCCACAAAACTAGACCCTCAAGACAGCCCACAAACAGGTACACGGCCAACTCAGCCCATAAAAGATAAAGAAACAGATGCACAGCCAGGCGTTCAAACGCCAGTTATATCACACGTAAACAACCCACAAACCCCTACAACAAGCAAAAAATTAGCCCAAAATCCCCCACATAGCCCAAACCCAAACTATAATGAAGTAGAATATATTAGCCATAACAGTGCAACAAAAAATAAACCTCGTCGCCCTAAAATAGACATAAACCCTACTAGCTTTTTAGAAAAAGTAGAAGAAGGGTTAGCAAAAGTACTACCCCATATTGAACGTGCTAAAGGCAAAAATTGTGTCATCCTAATTGGAGAAAAACGCGTAGGCAAAAGCACCTTAATAAATGCCCTCTACAGTGGTATAGAAAACATGAAAGAGGTAGAAGTATTAGAGGACGACAGGTTTGGCCAAGCAAGTGTTAAATACCTTGTGCCTAAACAGGAAATGAAAGATGAAGAGGGAAACGCTTTGTTTAAAGTTGGAGCAGGCAACCAGTCAGTAACTACCTATCCAGAAATAGCCCAACAGGGCGAAATTGCCTTTTGTGACTGCCCAGGCTTTGGTGATACCAGAGGGGGTATTTTCGATATAGTCAATTGTATTGCCATGTATGAACTATTCACACACGCCAAGTCTGTACAACTTTGCTATCTTATGGATGAACGAAGTGCCACGAACACAAGTGGCAGGGGAAAGGAAATTAAAAAACTTTTACAAACTATCTATACCATCTTTCTTAAAAACAAAGATCAGAAAGGACCTATCAGTTTTGATAATTTAAGAAAATTAAGATTTGTCATTACACAACCCTCTGGCACTACTAAAAAAGGTAGCTTGCAACGCACACTCTACAACATTCTTACACAAGAGATTAGCGACATTGACAAAAAAGAAATTGCTAATTTGCTTCTAGCCAATCTATTTTTGATCGATGCAAAAGACCGTCCTCATAAATGTGTAAAAGGAGAAACTCAAGACACGGTAGGCGATCTTAAGGAAAAACTTGTAGCACTAGATGAAAACATGCTATATTCTCCCGATGTACTTGCAAATCCTATTACCCCAGATGCAAAACAAGAAATAGACATAGTATTAGAAGGGATGCAAGATCGGGCTAATAAAATATCTGAAGAGGAAATTTTAAAATCTCTTGTAGCTTTGGGAAAATACGAACTATTTAAGCC
>JBCCHA010000003.1:0-15204 GCA_039028995.1 Bacteroidota bacterium
CCTATTAGGACTCAACAAACCCCCAGCCATAGATGCAGTAAGCATCATAAAAGACCTAGTCCAGCTGTATAAACAAGCCAAGTCCGAAAAAAACTATGCCCAAGTAGATCACCTCAGGCAACTGTTAAAAAAACAAAGCATTTTAATAGCAGATCATAAGAATGACATCAAGTGGTTTTACAGCTAAACAATAGTTTAAAAAGAGCTAGCTATAAGTCAAATACATGATAAAAACAAAGCACTTATTGATGAATTCGTGTAAAAAAATTAATATTGTAGTGTAAATTTCTTTTGACTCAACCCGTCATCACTCACAATGCAACAAACTATTCATTCTCTTATACAACTACAAAAAATTGATTCAGCCAAAGACGCTATAGCACATCAAAAAGGAAATTTGCCCAAGCAAATCCACGAGCTCGAAACCGAAGTGGAAGAACTCAAGCAAAAAATAGAAAAGTGCGAAAGTACAATTGCCACACAGAAGCAGCTTATTGATCAACAAAAAGAAAAAAGAAAAGAAGCCACAGATTTTATTGCAAAAAACAAACAGGAAAGTGCTACTGATCACATGACAAACTATGAGGTGCTTTCTAGAGAATTAGACCTACAAGAGCTAGAAATAAAACTAGCTAAAAAAAAGATAAAAAGCGCACAAGAGATAATCACTACGCAAAATGAAAAAATAGCAGAGTGCAAAAAGCTCATAGAAGAAGCCAAAGAACAAACTCAAACATATAAAAAAGCCCTCTCAGAAATAGATGCAGAAACTGAGGAAGAAAAAAGTAGGCTAGATACAGCACGTATAGCCATCCTCGAGCGTATAGAAGATGCAGATCTCATTGAAAGATACAAAATTTTAAGAGAAAAATTTTCACTAGTAGTAGCCCATATCGAAGAGTCAGCATGTAGCGGTTGTTTTATCATCATACCAGCCCAAAAACAAATCAAAATACGCGAAGGCAAAAAAGTATTCGCTTGTGAAAGCTGTGGAAGGATGCTTGCCAACATAGAAGAAGCGCAAGAAGAAGCCGAAACCAATTAAAAAAATTTACAGATCACAAAGGCTATAGAGATGAAGAAAGTACCCTCTTAAAAGCCTTTAAAGTGCAAAGTTTAATGAAAAGTGGATAAAAGTAAATTAATTTAGCCATAAAAACTTCAGCTGTGCAATTCAAAAAAAAACTACAAAAACTTATACAGAAAGCCATACAACAAATGTATGACTTCCACATACCCATAGCAGAACTAGACCTCACCCCAACGCCTAGTCATTTCCTAGGCAGCCATACACTCACCACCTTTCCCCTAGCTAAAGCACTACAAAAAAATCCGGAAAAAATAGCCACTGAAATTAAAGATTGGCTGCTTGTAAATAGTAAAGACATAGTAGGCTGCCAAGTAATCAAAGGATTCTTAAATGTCACATTTGCAGATAAATTATGGCTAAGCAAGCTTGGCCCCATCAAAAAACACAGTGAAAAAGCCCTTGCAACACCTGCAAAAAACATCCTTATAGAGTTTTCTCAGCCCAATACCAACAAGCCTCAGCATCTTGGTCACCTTAGAAACAATTTTTTAGGACATGCACTAGCAGAGATTATGAAAGCCGTTGGGCATAAAGTATGTAAAGTAAACATCATTAATGATAGAGGCATACACATATGTAAATCTATGATTGCCTACCAAAAATGGGGGAATAATCAAACGCCTGCCAGTACCGGCATCAAGGGAGATCATTTTGTAGGCAAATACTATGTCCTATTTGAAAAAGCCTATCAAAAGCAAGTGGAAGCACTGGCTGATGAGCTTGGCGATAAAGAAAAGGCCGCTACGCAAGCCCCTCTGCTCAAAGCAGCACAAAGCATGTTGCAAAAGTGGGAACTCGGTGACAAAAAAGTCTTAGGTTTATGGGAAAAGATGAATAATTGGGTATATGAAGGCTTTCAAGCTACTTATGAGAAAATACACATAAGCTTTGACCAAGTTGACTACGAGTCGAAAATTTATCTTGATGGCAAAAAAATTGTATCAGAAGGACTAGAAAAAGGTATTTTTTATCAAAAAGAAAATGCAGCCATATGGGTTGACTTGCAGCCTGAGGGGCTAGATCAAAAACTACTATTACGCAGTGATGGCACTTCAGTATACATTACCCAAGATATAGGGCTAATTGAAAAACGCTACCAAACCCACCAATTTGAAAAGCACATCTATGTAGTAGGCAATGAACAAAACTACCATTTCAAAGCCCTTTTCGCCATCATGAAAAAGCTACAAAAGCCCTATGCAAACCACCTCGAGCACCTTGCCTATGGCATGGTTAATCTACCTCAAGGCAAAATGAAATCTAGAGAAGGGACTACCGTAGACGCTGATAATTTGATAGCAGACATGATAAAAGTAGCTAGCCAACAAACTTCCCTACTAGGCAAAACAAAAGATTTTACAGCAAGTGAACTTCACCAACTGCATCATCTCATAGCATTAGGTGCACTTAAATATTTTTTGCTAAAAATAAATCCAGAAAAAAACATCCTATTCGACCCTCAGACCTCTATAGATATGCAAGGCAACACAGGGCCATTTATCCAATACACCTATGCCCGTATACACACTATGCTATCTAAGACTAGCCCAACTGAGTTTGATCTAGAAGCTTGGGAACAAGATGATGCAAAATTAGCACCTGAAGAGCAAGCAATAGTGACACAACTAGTGCACTTTAATGACACACTACAGCAAGCAGCAGCTACTTATAATCCTGCACTGCTCTGCCAATATGCCTATGAGCTAGCTAAAGCCTACAATCGGCTCTATGCCAACCTCCCTATACGTCAAGAAAAAAATGCCATATTAAGAACCACCAGATTGTACATATCCGCACATACCGCACACACCCTTCAACACACTATGCATCTGCTAGGCATCCACCTGCCCGAAAGAATGTAATAAAGCCTGCAAACGCCCCATAGATTTTTCTATATCTTGTAAAAAATTAGCATAAGTAGGCTTTTTACCCCCCCTACCCACATACACATACCCTATACAAAATCGTGTAGCACAACAAGTCTCCACAACACCAATCATATGCTTGCTCAACCTATACGCCTCCCTCATTCTCCTTTTTAAAGCATTGCGAACTACCGCTTTTTTAATGATTTTTTTAGGCACACTAAAAAGTACCTGATGCGTAATGCCCTCATAAGGCAAGTAATAGCAACGTAATAGAGAAAGCCTAAAAGCTTTACCCTCAGTAAAGAGTTGCTGAATAAGCTTTTTTTGCCTGATTCTTTCTTTTTTCTTAAAACCATGATGCTTCATGACCCCATAATATTTTATCCTATTCAAAAAAGTTTAAACTGCAAGCGATTTTCTTGCATATACCCCACATCCTCTTGCCAAGGGCCTTTTTGAGCAGCTTGCACTGCTAAAAAATCACAACGCTCATTGCCCACATGGCCCGCATGGCCCTCTATCCACCCTAGCTCCACCTCATGAGCCTGATACACCTGCCAAAAACGCAACCACAAATCCTTATTTTTTATCCTTTTCTTCTTTTGCACAAACCCTCTGTTTAACCAACCTCTTAGCCATCCCCTATTAACCGCATCTACAATATAACGAGAATCACTATACACTTTCACCTGCTGACCCATTTTTTTAATAGATTCTAAACCCACAATCACTGCCATAAGCTCCATACGATTATTAGTAGTTTTTTGATAAGCCCCCACCAACTCTTTAGTATGCCCATCATAGATTAAAATAGCCGCATAACCCCCAGGACCAGGATTGCCCTGAGAAGACCCATCTGTATATAAAGTAATCATACTAAACCAAAAAGTGAAGTTTAAAAAGCTTAATCGCAATAGCAAGTAAGATGATCCCCATCACCTTATTCAAAATATTAATGACCCCTATATGGGCCAACTTTTTTTCAATCCAATCTACATAACGGAGCGCGCTATACAAAATAACAAAATTAACAGCCAGGGCTATCAAAATATTTACAATATGATAATCAGCTTGTAAAGTAAGTAAAGCAGTAAGCGTGCCCGGCCCTACAATAACCGGAAAAGCTAAAGGAGTCAGAAAAGCATTGCGGATATTAGTAGTATCTATCTTAAAAATTTCAATATTAAGCACCATCTCCAATCCCAATATAAGCATGATTAATGCACCCGCCACTGCAAATTCCTCAAAACTTATGCCAAACCCCCAAAGTATATAAGGCCCCATAAAAAGAAATATCAACATGATAAGTGCCGCAAAAAAAGTAATTTTAGAAGCATTGAGAAAGCCTATTTTTTTTTTGAACTTAATATAAAGAGGTATAGACCCTAAAGGATCTATCACAGCAAAAAGCGCTAAGCTAGCAGGTACGATCTGTTGAAGATCAATTTTAGCAAGGTAGTCCAAAAACATAAACGTAATTTTTATAAAACTTTTTTTAAACAAAGATTAAAGTACATTTTGACCCAAAATACACCTTAAAGAGCTATCAAGAAGCTTTAAGGTCAAAAAAAGGCTATTGCCTAGTTTCCATATCTTTTTTTGCCTTTCTTTTCTCTAACCTATCTGTAGTAAATACCACAAAAAGATCCCCCGTAATATTAGTAACCGTCCGCAACATATCTAAAAACCTATCTGGCATCACAATAAGCACAATCCCTTCAGGAGGGATGCCTAAAGTATGAAGCAATATGCTAGTAGTCCCTATCGAAATACCTGGTATACCCCCTAGCCCAAAAGACGATATAGTTAAATAACCCAAAATAGTCACAATTTTTTCAAGCGTAAACGTTAACCCATAAGCCTGAGCAATAAACGAAGTAGCAATAGCCTGATATAAGACCGTACCATCCATATTGATAGTAGCACCCAACGATAACACAAAGTGGCTTATCTTTTTAGATACCCCTAGATTTTTTTCTGCACACTCTATACTAGCAGGCAAAGCTATTAAACTTGAAGACGTACTAAAAGCTATCATTTGCGCCTTGTATATACCTTTTATAAATTTTAAATAAGAAAACCTATTGAACAAAAACACTAGAAAAGGATATATGACAAACGTCATAAAAGCCAAACTAGCTACCACCGTACCAGTATACCACATAATCCCCACAAGAAAATCATAGACATTAGCAATTCCCCTCTCGGCAGCCTGCTCAACAAGTATAGAGCAAGTAAGTGAAAAAATGCCCAATGGAGCCAAGTACATAATCAACTTGACAACCTCTCCAAAAAGCTGATTGACTGCACCTAAAAAATCTAAAATTAACTTTCTTTGCCCACCCTTTATATTAAAGAGCGCCATAGCCAAAAGAATAGCAAAAAGCACAAGCAATAGTAAGTTCTGATTGTCAGAAAAAGCTTTTAACAAATTGTCTGGAATGATTTCTGCTTTAGCTATTACCTCATCAGATGGAGCCAAAGCAGTTTTTGTATGCTGGTATACCTCATACTGCTTTGCCAAATCTGACTTTATACTGGGAGAAAACTTTTTGCCAGGCTGGATGAACCCAGCAATAGCTAGCCCAATACACACAGCTAGCAAAGTGGTAAGCACATAGAGCAAAGTCACTCTTAAGCCGATTATAGAAAATTCTTGATTGCCATTTGTACTACTTACCCCTTGAATAATACCTGTAAAGACAAGCGGAATAGCAAGGGCTTTGAGACTATTGATAAATATAAGCCCTATAGGTCCTATATAAGTGCGCACAAAAGAAGTATCCCACTTGAAGACAATAAGTATAAGCGCAAAAATAATTCCTGCTATCATACTTATAGCGATTTGTAAAGGCAAAGAAATTTTTTTCATGGCAAGTGTATCTTGGGGTAATGATAAGCTTTTATAGATTGAAAAAACCTATACTTACTCAGGATATTTGTAAACAATAGCCCCTTCTTGCACTTGTTTTGACGCTGCAACTACCGGCTTATTCATTCTCTCATACTTTTTAGCCAGATTTTCCATATACGCATTGTCTTGAATAGCATCCATAAAATCATCCTTAAAATCCTCTAAGTCTGCCACAAAATCAGCCCTTCTTTGCAATACCAATTGCCTGGCCCTTTTACCTATCAATACCGTATTTTCATATACATTTTCACTCGGCGAATAGTGCCATTCATTATCTTGTAGTGCTGAGGTGTTTTTTTTCATATAATTAAAAAATTAGTGGGTTAAACTAATTGACTAAAACACCAAAGATAAACAAAATATAGATACTTTTCATTTTTCATCAATGCCGATTATTTAGACAATAAACTTTTTATACTTAAATTTGTAGAGTAAATATATTGTCTTTACTAAAAAATGAACAGCAAAATCAACAAAGTCCTATTGGCCATCCTTTTTTGCACCTCAATAGCAAAAAGTCAGCAAAAAGCCCACCCTGCAAAACTTCACACCCATCAAACTAGCACAAAAACTACGCTATCAAGAAAGAAAATCTTTATTCACACCTTTGAAAAACTAGTCAAAAACAACCTTTCCGTACTATACCAAATCAAACAACACGTACATCTCAACCAATCGATAAAAAAGCTATTGATAAAATACCTAGAGCAGTCCAGCCCAAAAGGCAAAAAGCAACTAGCAAAAAAAATCTATAACTATTATCTAGATAATGACTTGATGCCAAAAGCCATTACAGAAAACCAGCTTGCCCACATGCTAATCAAAGCACTAGGCATGGAAGCCAAATATGAAATCACTGGATTTACCTATAAAAAAATTCCCTATACCAAAGAAAAAGGAATCCCTTCAAAAAACTACAAAGCCACTACAGCAAAAACATTTAAAAAAAATCAACCGCAAGGCACCAACCTATTCATAGGAGAAATTATTACCCCCCAAAGGGATAAAAAAATAATGGGCATTACAATGGCCACTATGCTCACCCTTGGGGCAGGTAGCAAACTCATGGACAATGTGCAACCCCCTGAAGAGGAACCCGAAGAAGGCACAAAACCTGCTAAACCAACCCAACCTGAAATTATAATACAAGAAAAAAAAGTAACAGTAGAAAAAATGTTTTTGCCAGGCTGGCCAGCACATAAGCTATTAGGAGGTGTAAAAAAACAAAACGGGAAACAAGGACTTAGAAATGGAGATGGAAAAGGCGAAGCAAATTGTTACATCAATAGTGCATTCCAAGCAGTAAAGGTAGCCAGCGGGCCTAAGCATGTGCTGTTTAAGACTAAGGCCGGACCTGGTGTGCTAGAACAAACTGCAAGAAAGAAAGTTTTGAATGCATATAAACAAATATATCATATAGCAGAAAGCAAAGATTGGGATAGCTTGCCTCACGCAGTGTATTTCCAATTGGTGATAGAATTACAAAAAGCGAACTTATGGACACATCGGTACGGCATTCACCAAGATGCACAAGAATTTATCACTAGCCTTTTTAAGTATTTCGAGCCTGAAAGCTTAACGCACTCCTATGAAAAAAGCAGCCTTCTTTTCCCCATAGAATGCCCGCAAATTTTGCAACAAGCATTACTTAAAAGCAGCAGCGATCTAGTTCAAGAAAAGCTATTCATGCTCCAAACACCAATAATGCAATCAAGTGAAGCCATATCTGTCCAGGAATTAATAGATAACTATATGAACAAAGAAGAAGAAATGGAGTCTCTAAAATGCGACATGCTTGACATTTGTAATGCAATAAATACTGAACAAAGCAAAAAAGTAGCAGACTTAAAACCCCTTAATAATCTTTTACTACAAAGATGGGCTATAGAAAACAAAAAAGGATTTCCAGACGTTATTCAAAACCATATCACAAAAGATAAATGGAATAAGTCAAAAGAAAAAAATAAGAAAAATAGCAAACTCACAAAGGAAATATGGGACCAACTTGTGGAAGCTAAGACACTTGAAGGCTTAAGACCTATAGTGAAAGCCCATCATCAGCCCATAAAAAATATACTCAGAGAGACTTCCGATGTAATATCGGACAATGGATATAGAGCATTACCTTTTAAGCTTGAAACTTTTGATCATTTTAAAGATGGATGTGAATTGTTAGAATCAATAAACAACTCTGAAAAATTATTGTCTATTCATAGTGACAAAGAAGGTAATACAAAATTAAAAGAAATTAATAAAGCTATAAAAAGTGAAATTGAAAAGCTAATAGGTAAAGATAACATCAAAAAAAATGAGGTTGAAAAATTGTCAAAAGCACTCCACTTTGGCAAACAAGAACCTTCTGTTGAATATATTTGTAATAGAAAAGCATCCGGATTACGTTTACTAGAAGAAAATGAAGGAGGTAAAGGAATAGCCGTTATATCTCCAACAAGAATGAAAGGTGATCAAAAGATACATACTCCTTTAAAAGAAGCTATAGGTATACAAATAGGGAATAAAGATATGAAGCTTGTGTCAGGGATTATACATAGCGGCAAACTTGAAGGCGGTCACTACACCTCTGTAGTTTATTATGAAAACGAAAAGCAATGGTATAAGTTTAATGACGAAGAGGTCACGCAACTTAGTAAACCCCAAGTTGAAAAAGAACTTAGGCAGGCCTATGTACTTTTCTACAAGCAAGCTCCTGCAAATTAGCTATGCTAGCCTCGTGTGCAATAAGCATGCGCTTATTGTTTACCCCCCATCTATAGCCACCTATAGAAGCGTCTTTACGCACTACACGATGACAAGGCACAAATAAAGCTATAAAGTTTTGAGCTATAGCCCTAGCCACTGCCCGACTGCTTCCAGTCCCCATACCCAAAGCCATAGCAAGCGCCTCATAAGTAGTCAAACCCCCCATAGGTATATCACATAGCACCCTCCATACTTTTTGCTGAAATGGCGTCCCCTGTAAAACAAGATTTACACAACCCCCAGCCCTCACCTTGTCCCACCAATGCAACGCCCCTTGCTGATCTTGTAAAAAAACAGCCTTTTTGAACTTTTTTTTAGCCAAGCCTAAATAATCCGCCAAAGGGCCAATCAAAAAATGCAAGCCATAAATACCCTCTGCTGTATAAAAAAGCACCATCTTTCCATAAATAGTATCCTGCACGCCATAGCATATACACGTCGCTTTTTTTATCTCTAAAATAGATTGTATATTTACCTTATTCTTATAACCCATAAATATATTATTTGGATTAAAACTAATACATTACAAACTTTTTTGATAATATGCCTACGCTTTTTACCGAAATCATAGAAAAAAATCTACCTGCCTACATTATAGCAGAAGATGCCGAACACATCGCTTTTTTAGACATAGCACCTGTGGCCAAAGGCCATACCCTTGTAGTACCTAAAAAAGAAGTAGACTATCTTTTTGATCTCTCAGACCACGTCTTAGGCAAGCTACTAACCTTCACTAAAAAAATAGCCCTGGCACTAGAACATGCAGTACCATGCCAACGCATAGGCATGGCAGTTTTAGGTCTTGAAATACCTCATGCACACATACACTTAGTGCCTATACAACAAGAAAAAGATCTCAATCTACAAGTACCTAGACTTACCCCCTCCCATACTGATTTGAGTGAGCTAGCCCATCAGGTAAAAAATTTAATTAAACCCTAACAACACTGAGTAAATATTTTGTAAAGATAGAAGACCCATTCATTTGCTTTTTAGCAGCTGATGATGTGCGTTATTTCGCTTAGCCTTATTTACAATACTACTATGTGTAGACAACTTAATTTTTTACCACTTAAATTACTCTCTGATTAGTACTGCTTGAAAAGTAAGCATATACCAGCCATCACGGTTTTTGATTAGCTGAAGACATAAGGTATATTAGCTCTATCAAAATCTTTAAAAAACTATTGATAAATTTTATAAAATTCCTGTTTTCATCTGACTTATTATGAATTACAAAGCTAAAATATTAATTATTGAAGACATGGAAGTTCAAAGATTTCTACTCAAACAAGCATTGTTAAGTTTTAGGATAATAGTAGACGAAGCAGAAAATGGTAAAATCGCCTTGGAAAAACTAGTCCAAAATAGAGATTATGATGGCATCATAACCGATGTAGATATGCCAGTCATGAATGGCATAGAAGCTACGAAAAAAATCCGCAAGCTAGGTTTCAAAAATCCCATTATCGGATTCTCCTCTATGTCAGAAGATGAAGATATTGCGAAAGGGCTTAATGCAGGCATGGATGCCTATCTTAAGAAAACAGCCGACTATGATGTAATAAGAAAAATGCTTGAAGACCTAGACATACTAGAAAAAGAAGAGGAGGAAGAAGAAATACCTATTTAAGAAAAAAGCCAGCCAACTGTAAGCGAACCAATTACCCTACTCCTACTTTTCTTTTCAACACAAGCACTCAACAATACGTGGTGAAAAAAAACTATTTAACATCTATGCAAATCTCCACAGCCACCTTTGTAAATAGCAGTGTACAACCCAAAAAAGCCCTAAACCCCCCAAAACCAACCTTTGCCTTTATAGGCAGATCCAATGTAGGGAAATCCTCTTTAATCAATAGCCTATTAGGACGTAAAAAACTAGCCAAAACCTCTTCCAAACCCGGCAAAACTCAACTTATCAACTATTTTTTAGTCAATAAAGCCTGGTATCTAGTAGACCTACCCGGCTACGGCTGGGCCAAAGTAAGCAAAGCAAAAAGAGACCAATTCCAAAAAACTATAGCAAACTACCTTCTATACAACCCTTCATTAGTCACCTCATTTCTACTCATAGACAGCCGCCATACCCCACAAAACATCGATCTTGAATTTATACAATGGCTAGGTAGCCACCAAATCCCCTTCTCTATCGTTTTTACCAAAACAGACAAGCTCTCCAAACGCCAAGTAGAAAAAAACCAAACTGCCCTACAACAAATCATGCACAAAACTTGGGAAAGCCTGCCTGTTTTTTTCCAGACCTCAGCTATCAAACACCAAGGCGGAGACGAAATTCTTACCTATATAGCAAATTACATATAGCCTGCCTTTTTTCACAATACCTTGCAAAAAAAATAAAAACAACTTAACTAAGCACTCATTTAGCCCACTTTTTTATAATCACTTCTATGCAAAATAAAAAATACCTTTGGCCACTCGGATGGCTATTTATCCTGACCAGCCTACAAGCCCACTCAAGCCCTATCAATAGTGCAGCAAAAGCACGCACTAACAAACAGCAAATACACCTGTCAAAAAATAGCAAAATAGCCCTTTCAGTAGGCGGCATAATAGTTATGGCAGGAGTAGGCGCCTTTGTGATAGATAAGCAGTTGGGTCAGCATGAGGCTAGCCAAACTGGGTTAGCTCCTTTAGATGAAAATAAAAACCCCCACCAATTCCCCAAAGCCATTACTACTATCGCCCAAAAAATAAACAAGAAAGAAATAAAAAAAATAGTCATACTCACTGGAGCAGGCATCTCTACCAATGCAGGCATTCCTGATTTTAGAAGTGAAGAAGGATTCTATAACAACCCTCCAGCAATAGTAAATAAAAAAATAAAAGCGTATAACCAAAAGCATGGCACAAGCTTTTCAGCCAAAGACATGCTATATAACCTTAATGTATTTAAAAACGACCCAAGCATATTTTGGAGTGCAGTGCCTTATTGTAAATTTTTCGATAGTAAAGCCCC
Source organism: Bacteroidota bacterium (assembly GCA_039028995.1). Lineage (GTDB taxonomy): Bacteria > Bacteroidota > Bacteroidia > Cytophagales > Amoebophilaceae > JBCCHA01. Next base: position 11,613 of record JBCCHA010000003.1, read on the forward strand.
TACCCCTACCCACTACTTCTTTAAGCTATTAGAAGAAAAAGGTTTGTTAAGCTTGTACTGTACACAAAATTGCGATGGGCTAGAAAAATACACAGGGCTTTCAGCAGAAAAAATGGTTTTTTTTCATGGAGGGGATGACAAAGACCACTTGCATTGTGCTACATGTAACAAAGAATTTGAAAAAGAGCAATACAACTTATCCTTTGAAAAAGGTAATGTACCTTACTGCCCTGAAAGTAATTGTGGTGGTGCACTTAAGCCTAAAATAGTTTTTTTTGGAGAGTCAGTTGAGTACAAAGCTAAAATAGATAAGCTTCTGAAAGACTGCGATTTACTGATAGTGATAGGTACATCTTTTAGGGTAAGCCCTTTCAATGCCTTAACCAAAATACCTAAAAACGCAATCCGTCTTTTAATCAACAACGAAAAAGTAGGCGTGTGGAAAGACGAAGAAGAAAAAAAACTTAAAAAGAACGATTTCTTTTTACAAGGAGACTGTGACGAAATCATTCATCAAATAGTCAGCGCCCTAAAATGGGAAAAAGAGTTCAAGGCTTTGATGAAAAAAAAGACTGCATAACTGCTTTAATTTAAACTTTTTCCCAAGGTGCTATGGATTGTCTTTTGCTTTTTTGATAAGCTTTTCTTCTTTTTTCAGCCTGCTGTAGGTATATATCAGCATGAGCCAGTAGATGAAGTAAAATAGGCCATTTAGGATTCTGCTGATTGTTTCTCTTCGTCTTTTTAAAGCACGATGGTAAGCGTCTAAATCGTAGTAAGCATCTTGCGCTTTGCGGACTTGTGCTTTTGTTTTTTGCATGGCTAGGACAAAATAACGCACCCCTTCAAAAGTATAGGTAGTAACCCCGAAAAACCCTAAGGTAAAAAAAATGGCTGTAAGTATTCGCTTTATCATAAAGTTAAGTAAATAAAAGTTAAAAAATAAATATGAGTCTATACTGATTCATCACTCACCGCTAGATAATACAAATATAAGTCATAGTTTTTCACAACCTAGTGGCTTCCCTGGTAGCTTCATTACATAAACCTTTCTTCGCCCCACTTATCCCCCTTTACTATTACGCTTTCAAAGAAGGAATAGAGCGATCTTATGCTATGTGGGCTACATAGTCTTTGCGACGGGTTGTAGATTTTATACAGTTTTGAAGGGCCTTTTCTGCTTGACTTACTGCGTTTTCGGCTACGTAGTGGGTAGTTGGTTGGGCAGTAGGGCTAGGAAATTGGGAAGAGAAAATGGTATAGGTTCATGAGTAGTAGTAAGGGTTAGGCTAAAACATGTCTAGGTAAGGAGGCAGGTCTTCGTTATCAATATCTTCTTGAGAAAGAAAATGACTATAAGTATGCTTTATAAAAATATGAGGCATGACTTTTGAAGCCCCTACACTACTAAAAGTATTATAAAGCTAAAGGAATTGGCATATTATGTATCTATTCACATTTCTATAGGGATGAATACTGCTACTTAAGTAAGTAAGTTTGTTAAATAACTTAAATCTTACTTTAAAATGTATTTTTACGCATTAATCCTCCCCCTATTTTTTTTTTGTAACCCTTTGCAAAAAAGAAATACTCGCACATAGTCGCGATACACATAGGACATGCGAAGAAGTTGTAATGAAACCTAATCACATACCTACAGATATCAAAAAGGCAAAAAATAGATTAAAAAGTATAAACCAAAGTGCTATAACATGGCTTTTGATAGCTATCAACCTTCTTTTATATGCTATAGAAGAAATTTTTATGTACAGCCTTGATGCTTATCAATTTGACAACATAGCCTTTCGTAATGATTTTTTAGGAAAATGCTATTCCCTAGTCACAGCCGGATTTTTACATAATGACATCATACATATTGTAGTCAACATGCTATTTCTCTACTTAATAGGCACTGATGTAGAAAAAGCTTATATACAACGTTATGGCTTGCACAAAGGTCGCCTCTACTACATCACCCTTTACCTAAGTAGCATAATAAGTAGTGTGTTGGGTGTTTTTATAACCGATCAGGCACATTTTCACGCAAGAGGTGCTTCTGGTGGCACACACGGCTTGATGAGCTTATATGTACTCATGTACCCTTACAAAAAAATACTATTTATGCCTAATTGGCTTTTTCAGCCACTGCAGATACTTATTGTGACCTATGTAATACCTAGCTATTTAATTTCGATTAAAATAATAGATATTGAGTTATCTCATAGTGGACATTTGGCTGCTATACTATCGGGGCTCATTTTTCATCTTATACTTAATTCCTCCATAATAAAGCATATCTCTAAAATAGTTTTTTATGCTAAAAGTTCAGATCAAGACGAAGCTGAGCATATTGGTTTTTCCGCATCTTTTAAAGTTAGTTTGACAAAATCTAAACCTAGAGGAATAAAGGCCAAGTTTGTTTTTTTCATGTTACCTATTCCAGCCACTAAATCAAAGATCACAGTGAATGTAAGGTCTCACAATGTAATGGGCTATGATAGGATCACTTCAAGTTAAGTAGTTTACAAAATATGCCAGAGAACCTCCCATCGGCGTATGGCTCATCTTCCTAGTTCTGGGCTTTAATTAATAGGGCTCTTAGATTTTTTAGTAACCTAGCAGATTTTTTTGGCATTTTGTATTGGCTGTAAGCGCTTGGCTACATAGTCCTTGCGATGGGTTGCAGCTTTTATACAGGTTTGAAGGGCACTGTTTGCTTGGTTTACTGCTTTTTCGGCTACGTAGTAGGTAGTTGGTTGGGCAGTAGGGCTAGGGCATTGGGAAGAGAAAATGGTATAGGTTCATGAGTAGTAGTAAGGGTTAGGCTAAAACATATCTAGGTAAGGAGGCAGGTCTTCGTTATCAATATCTTCTTGAGAAAGAAAATCTCTAATAGGTACTTGAAAGCTAAGATAAGCTTGATTATAAATATGATCCAATATTGAGTAATATAGAAGGTGTGCCCCACTCCAAATAGCACTTCTTATAGGATTGGCTTTACGTAGGGCTTGATTCTTTTGGAATGCTTTGGTTTTCTCTTTTTTACAAGTAGCTACTAACTCTGCTAAAAAATCATCATAAGCTTGGATGATTTCTGTTTCTTGCTTACCAGGAAAATGGTAACTTAGCATCTCTTTCTCTAATTCTGCTCCTTTTTTCTCTCTTATTCTTGATATAGGATAGTGCCATATATAAGGAGGAATCTCATGCGCTAAAGCTAGCTTAGCAACTATTCCAAAAAAGTAATCATAGGCTATTAGTGCGCCTATGCGTAAATGAACCTCTTCACTTACTTGCGTGGCTATTTTATTATACAGGTGTTTTTCTTCTTCATGCCTTTCTTGTAATACGTACATTACGTCACGTATAAAATAGTAATAAGTGAGTATTTTTTGTCTTGGGCTTTCGGCTTTCATTTTTGTAATTTGGGTAGTAAGGGTTAGGCTAAAACATATCTAGGTAAGGAGGCAGGTATTAGTTATCAATATCTTCTTGAGAAAGAAAATCTCTAATAGGTACTTGAAAGCTAAGATAAGCTTGATTATAAATATGGGCCAAAATTGAGTAATATAGAAGGCGTGCCCCACCCCAA
>JBCCHA010000004.1:0-13903 GCA_039028995.1 Bacteroidota bacterium
AATCAACGCAGCATATTATGAGGGGGGTACTTTAAAGGAACACCTTAGCGACATTAGGTGTACTTTTATTTCTGAAATGATATCTGGGATAAATATCAAGTGTAAGGGATGTAAAGTATGTAATAAGGCAACTTCATCAGTAAACCATATCTGTAGTTTACTCCTTCCTATTACCTGCTTGTCTAATAAGGAAAATTCTACAACACTAGAAAAAAACCTAGAATCTTATTTTATGAAAAAGAATCTAGAACCTATTGTTTGTGAAAACTGTAGATCTGCACAAACTACAATGCAGGAACTCAAATTTGTTTTTACACCTACCCTACTTATTATAGTACTTGAGAAAGGGGTGAAGGGTTCTTATTCACTAAACCCCACACTGGTTGACTTTCCTATGGAATTGCAAAATGAAAATTTGCCTGATAGAACCTATGACCTAATAAGCGTAGTCAATTATATTGGTGCAACAACAGAAAGCGGGCACTATACAGCCTGTGTAAAGTCAGTTGATGATCAGTGGTATAAGATGGATGATGACCAAGTCTCAAAAACAAATCCTAAGGCTATAGTTACCAGACAGGCCAGGATTCTTTTTTACAGGGCTAGGGAAAAAAAGCACATGTCCCTTCAACATAACTCTAATCAAACCATATCAACATCACTATAAACCTTTTCAAAAAAAATGCGATATTCAGAAAAAAGCCTTATTTTACTCTGACAAAACCAATAGTTATGAATGAGTTAAGCAGTACTCCTCACAATGATTTTTTTTATGAGGTAATGAGTAAAAAAGATTTGGCACAAGCCTTCTTTCATAAATACTTACCCCAAAAACTAAAAAAGGTGGTAAACCTGAATAAAATAGACCTATGCGAAAGCAAAAACGTTATACTCGAAGGCAAGTCACTCTATAAGGATATGCTCTACAAATGCACTGGCCCCCAAAACCAAACCGCTTACTTATATGCCCTTTGCGAGCATCAAAGCCACCTGGAAAAACACATGCCTTTAAGGATACTGGAGTATAACACAAGGGTGATTCGTACCCATATTAAGCAGGAAAATAGTGGCTATCCGCTTTTTGCCAACTTTGTAGTGTATCATGGCAAAGCACCTTGGAAGTACTCTACACGCTTGGGGGATTATTATGAAAACAAAATACTGGGAGAGCAAAGGCTGTTCATGGCGCCTTTTACTTTGATTAACCTGTCTGGAGAAGATGAGGAATAACTATATGAAGAGCAGGAGTTAGGCTTTCTATTCACAGCGCTTCAATGCGTCAAAAGCCCAGATCATTATCTCTCCTTTGAGAAAGCAGCTACCAATGCATCTTTCAAAACAAACTTTGGCCAACTGCCCCAATACTTTAAAACACTTACGCTTCGCTATGTAAGCAATTTTATAGATACTACTAAGCATCAATTGCAAAATTTTATAAATTTGAGCTTGGAATAACTTAAAAAAGCAAAAATAGATTATGAAAAGTATTATAGGTGTATTAGAATGAAAGTACGACGAAAAGTATAGGGAATAGTACAAGCAAAAATATACCCAATAGGGTATTCATTTGGGCATAGAAGAAGGCAGGCATGGCACACACTTTCGGAGTTAGTTAAAAAAAAGATTTATTAGCAAAAAAGCCAATGAAATGCTCAAGAAAAAAGCTGCTACAAAGTAAGCAAACCTTCTGCAATTCCCTATTTTGACCTAAGCCACTTGATTACACTATTTCAAAAAAACTATAAGCACGACATGTCAACCTAGGTTACAAAAACTACATACTTTCACCCTCAGTGCAGAGATATAACCAACCCGCATCAGATCAATTAAAACCGTGCATAGATATGGCCAAATAGCTCAACAATAGATTTAACAAACCAAAAGCCAATTTTTTATTTATATTTGTGCAAGTTTTTAGGATTCTAGTATGGTTAACATTGTTTTATTTGGCCCACCAGGTGCAGGAAAAGGCACGCAAAGCAAGCTGCTTATAGAAGAATATGGATTTGACTACATTTGCCCAGGAGACATCTTCAGAAAAGAAGTACAAAACACCTCCTCATTAGGCAAGAAAGTGCAAGCATATATAGACCAAGGCAAGCTAGCCCCTAACGAATTGGTCATAGAGGTAGTAGCCGATGAAATGAAAAACAGCCCACATACTAGTAAAGGATTTTTATTCGACGGATACCCTAGAACCTATGCACAAGCCAATGCATTAGACCAAGCTCTAAAGAATTTATACAAAAGCCAATTACTACTAGTCGTTGCCCTAGAAGTCGATACTCTAGAAATGCAAAAACGCATTGAAAAACGCAGCAAAGTACTTTTGCGTGCCGATGATCAAAGCGACCAAACTATTGCACTACGCTTTAAAATGTACGAAAAAGCCACCTTGCCTGTACTTGATTATTATGAAAAACAAAAAAAAATAGCACGCATAAAAGGGCATGGAAGCATAGATGAAGTAGCCAGTAGAATCAAAAATGCCATACAAAAGCATACGCAAGATTTGAATACCTAAGAAAAGATGCCTAAGGATAATGCAATTGATCACGTAAAAATTATAATTTCTTCAGGTAAAGGAGGAGCTGGTGCAGTACATTTCAGAAAAGCCCGATTTATACCCAAAGGTGGCCCAGACGGAGGCAATGGCGGTCATGGGGGAAGTATAATTCTACAAGGCAATTCAAATGTCTCTAACCTACTACCCTTCAAATACCGTAAGCACATACGCGCAGAAGATGGCAAGCCAGGCTCTGAAAAAAACACCACAGGTGCAAATGGCAAAGACACCCTCCTTCATGTACCTTTAGGCACAGTAGTTAGCGATTCCCTTACAGGAGAAATTAAAGCAGAAATCATCCAAGAAGGCTCAAAAATCATCCTGGCAAAAGGTGGCAAAGGCGGCAAAGGAAACACCCACTTTAAGTCTGCTACCCACCAAGCCCCAAGTTTTGCCCAACCAGGCCAAAAAGCCCAAACCCTATTTCTTACACTAGAGCTAAAAGTCATGGCAGAAATAGGACTAGTAGGCCTGCCTAATGCCGGAAAATCTACCCTACTATCCTCCATGTCAGCCGCCAAACCACAAATAGCAGACTATCCATTCACCACCATCAATCCCCAACTAGGTACTGTCCCATATGGTGAAAAAAAATCTTTTCTAATGGCAGACATACCCGGCATTATACACGGAGCAAGCAAAGGAAAAGGCCTAGGTTTTGATTTTTTAAAGCATGCAGAACGTACTAAAATACTGCTTTTCGTAATAGCTGTAGATCAAAAACCCCATGAAGTAGTCAGTACCTACTATATGCTACGCAATGAATTACAAGCTTATAACAATGATTTGATCAATAAAAAACACCTAATTGCCCTATCCAAAACAGACCTGGCTGATGAAGCAACCCTCTCAAAAATCACACAAAGCCTACCTCAAGGCACAATACACATTTACATATCCGCCCTACAAAACAAAGGCCTCCAAATACTCAAAAAAGCACTTGTACACACTTTGACCACCTAGACCACCCTCCATCAAAGCCAGCCAAGCTCATCTAAAAACCTTTTGCCTTTTACCCCACAGTATGTATCTTCGGCGCAGAAAGCTACTTCCACAAAGCAAGTAACTATCATCCTGTAAACCCAATACATATATCATGAGCCAACTATTCACCCACTTTTAACCCGTAAACTACCTAATGCAATCCTTCTATTGCTCCTGCTCAGCCCCCTACATGCCGCCTAGCTACCTTAAAAAAAATACAAAACGCCCTAGTCAATGAGCCAAGTGCACAGCCAGCCAATTACCCAGATGGCCATACACCTATCGACCTAGCCATACTCCACCAAGACGCATTGCAAGCTTTGCTTTTTGATACTCAATGCTAAGCCAACCGCAAGGCGAAGGTCAATAAAAAAAATTAAAAGAAGCCCCCCTCATCTGGCTGCTATAGAAGGCGAAAAAGCCCTATTAAGGTTGCTGCTTGCCCACGCTAAAGTCAACCCTAACCCGCAGCGATTTCAAAAGCCCAACTGGACCTCATCCTAGCAGCTGAAGACCCAAAAGCTACCAAATGCCTACTTAACTATCTAGGCATCAACTCAAATATACTAAGCACCAGGAACCAACCCCCTAGTAGCTATACAAAAAAACAATATACAACTCGCCAAGCAAGGCACCCGTCCTAACCTGCTAGCAAGCCAAAACCTGTACAACAAGATCTTGAAGAACGCAAACAAGCCTAACCAGCCCCTCAACCACACAACCCTAACAAGCACCTTCAAAAACCCACTTAGCACATACTTTAAAAGGCAATACAGACAGCATATTCAGCATAAGCTTCGGATCAGATGGCAAAAACCAGCCTCTGCCTCTAAAGATTGTACCATCAAGCTATGGAACACTGAAAATGGTAAGTGCATCCGCACCTTAAAAAACGAAAAATACATCGAACTCACATATAGCCTTTGTTAAAGCACAGATGGGATACAGATCGCCTCTGGTCATGATAACTGCACTCTCAGGCTACGGAATACTTATACAGACCAATGCGAATACACCCTATACCCGCATGAAAAATTTGTATGGTGCGTAGTCTATGCACTTACTGGAAAGCGACTAGCTTCTGGATATATAGACAAGACCATTACACTATGGCATAGTGCATAAACCAAGATTATGTCACTAAAAGTAGGCTGAATACAATACCTACCTAAATCTGATTAGCTGCACTAAATCATTTCCCGGGGAAAATATCACAAAGGGATTTTCCCTTTCTGGTCTTTTTCTACTTTCATAGATGCATAGTGTTGCTCCAAGTAATCTATTATTTCATAATCACGTATTTTGATGAGTTATATGTAGCGCATTCTTTTCCTCTGCATCTTTTAACATGCAAATTAAAATTTTTTCTTTCCAAATATTACAACAAGGCCAAACTATGATTTTTACAAGCATAAAATACAAGTTCATTAGCCAGTTCCTGATTTAAGACCTCAAGTACTTTTTTCTTTTAAATATCCTCCCCCCCTAGCTTCATGCTTACAAGCTTTCCCCCAAAGTGCCAATTTTTGCTCAGATTTGATCAAAACTTATTTTCTTATCTTCTATCATATAAGTGAGCAAAGGCACAGGATTTTTTTTGGTGAACTCAAAGCCTTTTTACGCTACAGATTTGATGAGGTTTAGATCACTGCTTCTAAAAGCATGTAGTACATGTCTTTGTCAGGTTGCATAGCGATGCCTTTATCTACTAAAAGATGGATAACTTTTTGTGCAACTTCCGGCTTATACTTAACATGAGAAGCATAGTCGAGTGCTTTGTGGCCATGATGATATTTTAGATTAGGATTTGCCCCACTTTCTAGTAAAAGCTCCACAATGTCTTTATATCCATATTCAACTATGCACATGAGAAGGCTAAGGGGGCCATCTTCAGATATTTTGATCTTTTTATAGTCAATCTTATTTTTAAATTTCCATACAATACCTTTTGTAATTTTTTCTCTTGAAATCAAGGGCTCTTTTAAAAATACCTCCTAAATGCCCTTAGGCTTTTTTCTCTATTTTTCCATTTTCTATTTTGATTTTATCTAACAAAAATTCAAGAAGAGGCTAGTCATTATCATTCCTTCTATACGCAGACTCTATGAATGTTTTTTGAACAGCATAACCTTTCAACCCTACTTTTTGATAAATATCTGCCCCATAGTTGAGCAGTAGGCTGATGACCTCTTTGCTATTGCCCTTCTTAACTAAAGAAAAAACTTTGGAAAAGGCCTTCTTTGCACTTTCTTCTTCGCTATTAAGCCTTGCCCCATGTTGTAGTAAAGGACGCAAGATATCTATATATCCCTTCATTATCACACGCACCAAAAGAGGATCGGCTTTACGACAACCAACTTTGCACCGGTTATAGTCAATTGCATTTTTAAACTGGGTGACAATATAGGTTATGATATCTTTTTTATTGAAATCAAGGGCTGTTGTAAAAATACCCTCTAAAGGCCCGTAGGCTTTTTCTTGTATTTTCCTACTTTCGTATATGGTTTGGGCTAACAAAACTTTAAGAAGAGGCCAGTCATTAGGCCGTTTCTCATATGCCCACTCGATAAATGACTGGCTTTCACTATCTTTATCTTTTCCTTGGTAAATATCTGCCCCATGTGCCAGCAATAGCTTAATGATAGGTATACAATTTGGTGGATTTGTATTGCTAAGTGTAATGGTTTCATACAGCAAAGCAGAAAGGGTTTTCTGCAGGTTGTTTTTTGGGATAAAATCTTTTTGGACAGTGAGGAAGCTGCTTACAGCTGGGTTTTAAAATCCTGTATAGCCTCTTCCTGATTCGTTTCTTCTACTACCTCTACATCCGCATGATCTACTGGAAGAGCTGAATCTTCAGGCTTTGGATGCTTTGCTGCTTTTTCATAGGAAGGATCTGCTGGAGAAATTGGATCTGTAGGCGCTGATTGCTTTTCATCAGCAGAAGTGGCAGGCGGGTTTAATCCTATTGAGGTGCCTTCCTGCTCATCGGGAAGAGTGGCTTTAGGTCCAGACTGGTGACTATAATAGTAACCAAATGGAGCAATCACAGCTAGGCAGCCTATGGCAAAGCTATTTTAAAGAGGCTAGCAGGTGACTCTTTTGTACTGTTTTTAACGGGCTGTTTAGTGCAATCAGATTTGGACTTGGCTGACAAGGGGGTTGACAGGTTTGTCAACAAGAGTAAGATCAGGATGTTTTTTATTTTAGTAAGCATAACTAGGTCTTAAGTAGATTATCAGGGGCAATATAATTATTTGCTACTTGGGGTTTTTCGAATATACTTATAGGAAAATTCATTTTCAAAATCGCCCCACTTTTTCTAACAAAATTGCCTTTACACAAAGGGTTGTGTATCCTGGTAAACAAACCACCCCATCTTGTTAGGGGAAGGGTTCCCTCATCTAAAGGTTAGCGCTTATCCTAAAATGATACACTTTGAAAGTTTTTTAGAAAAAAGTAGTTTTTAAAACTACTTTAGCAAAAATTAAAAATGCATATCAAAAAACATACGCAGCTATTTAGTATACAGCCTTATAGAAACTTTGCATTAAGTGGTTTATTGGGCACCTTTGGAAATGGTTTTATGTGCGTGACTGTATCTTGGTATATTACAACGTATCACAATAAGCTGAGCTACCAAGCCTTAAATATGTTGTGTATATGGCTGCCTGATATAGTTTTCAGCCCTATTTTCGGTATTCTTGCTGACAGATTGAATAGAAAGTTTTTAATCGTACTTTCAAATTTTGCTAGAGGCCTCTTACTACTGACATACTATGTGATTATCACCTTGTATATACAACAAGATGCAATCAGTAATGTGTATATACTATCAGCTTTATTAGGCACGTTTGCTGCTATGTATATGCCCGCATCCATGGGTATATTAAAAGAAGTAATAAGCAGTGATGATTTACTGAGTGCCAATACAATGCTCAATACCATTTATGAATTTGGTACTGTTTTAGGTAATAGGTTGTGTAGGTTTTTTTATTGATTTTTTTGATATTAAAAAAGCTTTTTTAGTGACTGGTATATGTTTTATCATGGCTATCTTTATTTGATAAATATATGCACTATGAATCTACTATAAAAAGGCGGGGGAGTTTTAATTTCAATGTGTATGAAGCGTATCATAAGCCACTTAAATACCTTACTAATAATGGGAAAATGGCTGTGTTTTATATGATTCAAATACTTGCTAGTGTCGTATTCACCACACTTCCTATGCTGTTGTCTATGTTTGTGAAAAATGAGTTACAAGTTGGCGGTAAGGAATTTAGTAATATGCTTTTTACTTGAAGCCATTAGTAGTAGTATTCTGGCCCCTTATTTTTCAGATAAGGTCGGGATAAAAACATATACTATGCTTTTGACTAGTTTTTTGACCTTAAGTATTACCTGTTTTTCTTTTTTTACAAATAATCTATACACCTCGTATTTTTGCTATACCTCGATAGGTTTTTCATTAGTAGTTTGGGCTATTGCATCGAGTCAGGTGAGCGCTTTGTCTAAGGCTGAATATCAAGGAAGATTACAAGCTACTGCATCAATGATTGTGGGCATTATTGTCTTAATGATATACTCAGTAATCATTTTTAAAGAAGAGGTATTATCTATAAAGATCATTTATTTTTTTCAGGCTTTCATTGCATGCATCGCATTTTTTTTCTCTTTTTTTATATAGGATTTATAAGTATAAAAAAACCGTGTTATAATGCATATAAATCAAGGTAAAATTGAGATGTATACATATTTTTTTACAGAAAATACAATAGCAATTATGTAGGGGAAAGATTGCGTATATATAGATTTTTTTATGATGAATGATTACTAGAAAATATAAATAAAAATGATATACAATCGGCCATTTTATTTAAATTAGGCATATCATCTAATGAGTGCAATCTTGTAAACAATAGGCTTATGGATTGATTTAAGCTACGAAACACACGCTAGAAATGTCATATCTTATCACTAAATTACAAAAACACATACATCACAAAGAGCTGTTATTTTTTTTCGTTATTAAAGCCAAACTCTTGTTACTTTATTTTTTACTAGCTAGTTGCTTAGTAGTAGGTTTTATTAAGTACAAGTATATAACCCCTCATACTTTGGCAGGCTGTGTACTTATGCCGCTTATCCCGTGTATTATTTATTTTTTTCAAAGATGGCATCTAAAAAAAAAAGCACGTTTGATCAATGAAAATCACCTGCCTGAAATTTATCTTACAGTGCTCAAGCAAAGCCATCTACTAGGGTTAAAAAAAATCCCTAAAGTATACATGGTTAATGAGCAAAGCACCTGCCTTACCATAAATAGTACACTGGGAAAAAACAGCATAGTTTTGCCTGCTTTTATACTTGATGTCTTGGCAGAAGAAGATAGGGGCAAAGAGATAGTGGACTTTATAATAGGTCATGCATTAGGGCATGTATATTTAGGACATTTGACTTGGTGGAAAAAAGTTTTACCATCCAGCTTTGATTTCGGTAGTTATCATCATACTTGTGAGTATAATAGTGATATTGTAGGTTATTTTTTGGCACCTAAAGAAAGTAAACGTGCAGTTTTAACCATCAGCTCATTAGGAGAAGTAGTGTATGAGGTAGATGTGGAAGCCTATTTACGGCATAATAAAAAAAGCAGGTTCATCCCTTTTTTACATAAACTATTTTCCTCTCATCCCTCTCCCGCTGAAAGAGTTCATGCCCTTGATAAGTTAGCAAAATCTTTACTAGCTGAGCCCGAAAACCCTGTAAAGGTATGAGGAAAGGCAATACATAATTTTTTTGACTCAGTAGACAAAATTGCAGATAACTTTTTTATATAGTAGGCTTTATAAGTAGATTTTTAGCCTAATTACCCACCTTTACCCTCTGCCTTTCACTATAGCGTGTGTAGCCTGCTCAACAAGCCATCCATTATATTTACTCCCCAATCTATCTAAATAAACAATCCCTCATGTCAAAAAACGGAATCATCAACTTACACAACCCCCAAGAAAGCCTGTTTAAGCACGCTTTTAAGCATAAAATCCACAGTCATAGACTTCTTAAATAGCCGCTTGAAACCAAAGGTGTTGGCAAAGCTAGACTTAAATACCCTGAAGCTTGAAAACAGCAGCTTCATAGACAGCAGACTGAAAAAAAGCAAAGCGAACTGCTCTTTTCCCTAAAAAAAGGCCAAAAGCAAACCTATTTCTATTTCCTTCTGAAGCACCAAAGCAAAGAAGCCCCAATATGATGATTCGCCTGATAGAATACAACACAAAGCTTATGCAGCAGCATATGACCCAACATCGCACCACAAAACTACTTACTATACTCAACTTCGTGCTCTACTCAGGTCACAAAAACTACCAAGGCCCAGAAAGCATAGCAGAAGCCTTTGACGATCCCGAACAGTACATGGCGTCTTTAAAACAAAAAATCGTCATCAAACTCGCCCAAGAAACGGACGATCGCATTTTGAAAGACCAAAAAGCCGCACTGGCAGAGTTTGTCCTTGTCCATAGCCACTACAGAGATTTTTATAACCTCCTGGATGAGAAGAAATTTATCATCGATCTCATCTACAAATCCACTTATGTAGACGCCGCCGTAGTGTATATGCTGACTCATGAAACACATGAACCTGAGTAAATATTAGATAAAATACATAAATTAGACCCTGAAAACCAAAGCAATATTGTGAACGCATTACAATGAATCCAACAAACCGGGAGGAAAGAAGGCATGCAGCTAGGAGAGCGACAAGGCAGACAAGAAGGCAGGCAAAACACTCTTTCCGCATTGGTTAAAAAAGGGCTCATTAGCGAAAAACAAGCCAATGAAATGCTCAATTAGGTCGATTATTAAAAAGGCCATACAGAAAGTGTAACTTTTTCTAACAAAATTGCCTTTACAAAAAGGGTTGTGTATCCTGGTAAACAAACCAGCCCATTCTATTTTGTCACCCCCCTATTTTCAACACAAAAACGTCTACAACTCAGGCGTCACCCTGTCAGGAAAAGTCGCTATAAGGGCTTTAAGCTGGCTATACGCCCGCTAGGCGTTCCTTGTAAGATCCACCCCACCCGGGGGCGGAAATTCAAGCGCTTCAAAACGCGTCATTTCCCTCTTCAACACACTAGGCAAAGCCAAGCATAAAGCATACCTGTAGCCTTCTTCCCCTGCGTGTAGGACCTGTAGCTTTTTTGATTACACTTTGGGCGATGAGGTGGGTTAATTTTCTCCATAATAAATTAATACGTATTTTTGACCTGTGAGTCTTGGGTTTATAGCTCAGCTGGTTAGAGCGCTACACTGATAATGTAGAGGTCCCTGGTTCGAGTCCAGGTAGACCCACAGTAATTTTTTAGAAAAATGGGATTTGACTTACGTTTTTCTAGTTTTACCCACTAATCAACCAATCAAACCATATGGCACTTATAGGCAAAAAAGCACCTTTGTTCATGGCACCTGCTGTAATAGATGGCAACCGCATAGTCCATGACTTCACTTTGGAAAAATACTTGAATAAAAAAGAGGTAGTGCTTTTCTTTTATCCAAAAGACTTTACCTACATCTGCCCTACAGAGCTGCTTGAACTGCAAGAAAACTTAGCGGCATTTCAATCTCGTAGTGTGGCAATAATAGCTTGCTCTACAGATAGCGAAGAAGTACATAGGGCCTGGCTAAGCACTCCTAGAAATAAAGGGGGCATTGAGGGCGTAAGCTATCCTATTATAGCGGATAGTAGCAAGATGATAGCTACTAGCTTTGGGGTTTTGGCCGGTGAATGGGGTATAGATGAAAAACAGGCTTTGACTTTTGAAGGGGAGGCAATAGCTTATAGAGGGACTTTTTTTATCGACAAAAAAGGAGTGATACGTCATGAGTCTATAAATGATTTGCCACTAGGGAGAAATATCCAAGAGATATTGCGGATTGTAGACATGTGGCATCATACGCAACTGCATGGCAATGTTTGCCCTGTAAATTGGAAAAAAGGGGATCAAGGCTTAGCACCTACGCCTCAGGGGGTAGCTAGTTATTTAATTAAAAGTACATCTTGTGCTTGTGATAAAACTAAGTGTAATGACTAGTTAGGATTGATTTTTGAAAAAAGTATTTTTAGCCTAATTTTACTCATCATTTAAAAAACTACATTATGTCAAATCAACTTCAATCAAAGTCTGTACTTCACCCTGATATTGAATCGCTGCTTCAGGCACAAATCCAGAAAGAAAACAAATCTTCCAATGTATATTTATCCATGGCTACATGGTGCGATGTAAATAGTTATGAAGGCTCAGCAAGCTTTCTTTATAAACAAGCAGAAGAAGAAAGAGCCCATATGCTAAAAATCATGCGCTATTTAATTGAAAAAGAAGCAAAGGTACATGTGCCTGGCGTAGAGCAAATAAATACAGGGTATCCTTCTTTGTACAAAATCTTTGAAAAGGTTTTATACAAAGAAAAGGAAATTACGCAATCTATACATCATATAGTAACACATAGCCTGCAGCATCAAGACTATGCTACTTTCGATTTTTTACAGTGGTTTGTGCATGAACAGCGAGAAGAAGAGTATCAAGCCAATAGTATAATGGGGTATTTTGAAGTAATCCCACAAGATGGAGTAGGGCTACATATTATTGATCAAAAAATTGGGGAGCTTACCCAAAAAGAACTTCCACTTGCATAACTCATGTCTCATGGAGCACTTGTTTAGTCATTTATTTTGTTGTTTTTTGGCTATTGAAAAAGTTGAGATCTCTTGTCTACAGCTAAGCGATAAAATGAGAATTTTTTAGGCTTAGGGGGTGATGGCCTAACGTTGTTGAAGAGTAAGTTGTCCGGCCAGGGCTCGAACCTGGACTCTTCTGGACCAAAACCAGACGTGTTGCCAATTACACCACCGGACATTTGTACTAAATAGGCTGTAAAGGTATATTTTTTTTCCTTTTTTAGCAATTTACCCATCTAAAACAGGCCATCTCAGTCAAAAAATATACAAAGGGTTTCTTCCAACTTGGTAAACTACTCAAACTTATTTTTTTTCATCCATATGGTTTTGCCATACCCACTTATAAAGGTAGGATAGAAGCTTTAGTGCCTACTTTATTCAAGATTAAGCAAGCCATCTCAAGCTGCAGTAAATACCAAGTCTTTTTCAAGGGTATTTGTAATTACTTCTTGGCTTTATTAGGCTATTATGTCTATTTTTACCCCCATGAAAATATCTTACAACTGGCTAAAAAGGTATGTGCCTACCTTGCCTTCTTCGGCAAAAGTAGCTAACTTACTTACAAACTCAGGTTTAGAGGTAAGTAAAGTGACTCCTTTTGAGTTTTTATCTAAAAATTTAGTAATAGGAAAAGTATTGACTTGTATATCGCATCCAGATGCTGATAGGCTTAAAAAAACTACAGTAGATATTGGTGGGGAAAGGCCGATTGATATCGTGTGTGGAGCAGCCAATGTAGCTATTGGACAAAAAGTGATAGTGGCGCCAGTAAATACGGTACTTATGATGCCTGATGGTAAGGCAGTGAAGATCAAAAAAGTAAAAATAAGGGGCCAGGTTTCTGAGGGGATGATTTGTGCAGAGGAGGAGATAGGGGTACCTAAAACGCAGGAGGGTATTTTGGTGCTAGATACGAGATATGCGGCTGGCACCCCTGCGCATGTGTATTTTGGGATTTGTCCAGATAAGATTTTTGATATAGACCTTACGCCGAATAGAACAGATGCTTTGTCTCACTTAGGCATAGCTAGAGAGTTGGGGTTAATTAGTAAAAAAAAAATAGAGGAACCTATTATCAAACCTTTAGTGGCTAGTGACATGCTGGGTTTCCAAGTGGCTGTAGAAGAGGCTTCTTCATGCCCTAGGTATACGGCTGTAGTGCTTAAAAAAATCAAAATAGGGCCTTCGCCCATATGGCTACAAAATAAGCTTAAAGCTGTGAAGATTAGTGCGATTAATAATGTGGTGGATGTGACTAACTTTGTCATGCATGAATTGGGGCAGCCTTTGCATGCTTTTGATTTTGGGCGGTTGGCTTCTAAAAAGATTAGTGTAAAAAAATTGCCAAAAGATACAGTATTTACAAGCTTGGATGGGGTAGCGCGCAGGCTTAATGGAGATGAGTTGATGATTTGTGACAAAGCAGGTCCTATTGGCATGGCTGGTGTGATAGGAGGGGCACATAGCAAGATCTCTGCTACAACTAAGACCATACTTTTAGAGAGTGCTTATTTCAAGCCTTCGTTAATTAGTAAAGCCTCTAGATATCACAAGATACATACTGAATCTTCGTTTCGATTTGAACGTGGTACAGATCCTAACTTGCCTTTGCT
>JBCCHA010000005.1:0-13864 GCA_039028995.1 Bacteroidota bacterium
TCATTGCTTTATTAGGATGGCACCCTAGTCATAACCAAGAGCTATTTACATGCGATGAGCTGATTGCCAATTTTTCCCTTTCACGAATTAGCAAGTCTGGAGCCTGTTTTGACATAGACAAAGCAAAGTGGTTTAACCAAAAATATGTACAAAAAATAGAGGATGAAGTATTGGCTACCCATTACCTTTTGCCAGATTTAGCTGCACAAAATATAGCCTGTACAAAATCTTATGCTACTAAAATAAGTAGCCTGCTCAAAAAAAGCATCACCTTCCCCCAAGAGCTTGCGCTCAAGAGTCAGTACTTTTTCTACCCGCCTGATAAAGATGTACTGCAAGAGACATTTAACGCAAATGGGGAGGCAAAAGCGTTTTTAGCAGATCTCTTGAAAAAACTCTCTGAGGTAGATGACTTTCAAAGTGCCTACTTACAAGCACTTATCCAAACAGCAATAAGTGCCCATTCTCTCAAAAAGGGACAGGCTATGCAAATCATACGCCTAGCAGTAACTGGCCAAAAAGCAGGCCCTTCCCTAGCTGAACTCCTTGAGGTTTTAGGTAGAGAAGAAGTGACCAAACGCATAAAAAACCTTTTGTAAAGCATTTTTTTTAAATAAAAACACTATCTTTGGATAGCTATAGCAACTATATAAGTTGGTCTATATTGCACGTATAACTTACTTACTTAACATGATGAAACCTACACTTTTTAACCTGGCAAAACTACTTTTTTTTATACTTCCCTTTGCCCTGCCTATTCAAGCGGCCCAAGATCCGAGTCAAGGCACTGTGACCGTAAAAATTTGTGGTGAAGTAGCAAGAAGCATCAGATCTATCAATATAGATATGGAAAAAACTTATGCACCAGATACACAGGCCCAAAGACTATTTTTTGATTTAAAACAAAAATATCCGCAACTTACTTCAGCAGAAATAGAAAATTTTTATTTCAATGTCATAATCCCGAAATTTTCAGATGACGGCTACCCTAAAATACAAAAGGTTCTATCAAGAACGAAGCTTACGCTGAAAGATCTAAAATTCAAAACTTCAGGCATTAATCGCATAGATTTAAAATTTATAAAGCAAAGTGGAGTGAATGAAACCACTGAGATAGACACCTTAGTAGTGCAGTCAGAAGCGCATGAAAATATCACTTCTTTATCCGTATATCGTTAACCATATTGCTAAAATCATCGATGACATCAACCAGGAAGTTGATTTCCAGAGTGATATCTACGATGATGGCTTGTTAAGCTCAAAAGCATACAGGCTAGAATTAAAAGATGCCGATACACAACATATTTTATGTCCTGATTTAAAAAAAACTATCCAATATCATCAGCTTACCCTAAAAGAGCTTAGCTGGGCAGGTATGAATCTGGTGGTTGTACTCATACCGCTGGCACTCAAAAAATAAAAAGAAGGTAAGGTGTAAGGCTTTTAGGCTAAGTGTAAAAAAAGGGCCATTAGGCAAAGCAGATGAAATACTTAAAGACTATTTTAGATCCATAAAGTGTCAACCCTATTAGTACGCATTTATAGCTCAAGGGAAGCACTTAATATCAAAATCTACCTACACGAAATATTGAATGGCACCAAATAGTATATGAAAACAAAACTAGCTGCTTCACTAGTCTCTATTTATTCTTGGCATAAAATTTTTACGTAGATAACTTGTCGGGCTTTCATCGTCATATCTTTGCATCACTTTTGAAATAATTCGTATTTCCTCGTCAAGCATATCCTCAGCTGAAATTGCTTGTTCTTTTATAATATACACTAGCAAAGCTTTAGCGTTGTTTTTAGCTTTTAAAGCATTTACTATACATAGAGATTCATTTTTTGCAGTGATGGGGTAATTTTTTTGGGCTACATACTCAACTAGATCTAGGTTACCGCTTTGGCAGGAAGGAGCCATGTAGTCTCTTTGCCCAGGTTGTATACTTATAGGGGTTTCTCGTTTTTCTAGTTCTTTTAACAAGTCTAAATCTCCTTGGTAACATAGAAAATGTAAAAAATTATTTTGTTGATTATTTTTTAATTGAGGATTTGCGCCGTTTTCTAGTAAAAGGTTGATGAGGGCTTTTCGATTTTCAGGGTTTTTACATTGAGCTGCATAGTGAAGGGGTGTAGCACCTTTATTGTCTGTTGCATTAGGATTTGCGCGGTTTTGTAATAAGCGCTGAACAATATTTGTATACCCTTTCC
This sequence comes from Bacteroidota bacterium, assembly GCA_039028995.1. Lineage (GTDB taxonomy): Bacteria > Bacteroidota > Bacteroidia > Cytophagales > Amoebophilaceae > JBCCHA01. The sequence continues at coordinate 2,212 of JBCCHA010000005.1, forward strand.
AAGCAAAATACATTAAAATGTTTTTGCCTGGAGATTTCTTAGATACTATTTGGTCATAGTCAACTGAGGTGTTAAGTTTTTGTATGATGTGTTGTATAGTGTCTAGTTTTTCATTTTTAATAGCTTCTAAAAAAATTTCACGAAGAGGTTCGTAAGCTTCCCGTTTTACTTGTCTATCTTTTTTGAGGCGGTCTAATAAGGCTTCAAGGGAAGAAGGGTTAGGTGGGCTTTGCTGGTAGGCATTAACAGCTTCCTGGAGTTGTGTAGTTAGTGTATCATAGTCTATTGGCGCTGCTTGTGTATCTTTTTGCCCATTGGTAGGGGGGGGTAGTTTGGGCAGCTGGCTTTTGACTGTAATACGCCCATGTACTTATGATAGCTATCACGCTTATGGGCAGTGCGATTTTAAGTACTTTGGGAATGTGTCTTTGGCTGGCTGTTTGGCTTTTGTGATGTATTGACGTTTTTTGGGTGGATTGTGGGCTGGCTATCAAATCTTTGTGCAGGCTTATGAAGTGTAAGAAGATGTAAATGTATTTTATTTTGATATGCATGAATGTACTTATAGGTGGATTATTGGGCTGTAATATAGTAAAATGTAAGTATTTTTTTTCAGATATAGCTGATAAAGATACTTTTGTACATGCTAGTATATTTAATCAAAAAAGGCTTTGGGAGAAAGTAATTCATGCTTTAAGCTATGATTTTCAACCTCTTCTCCATTGGGATAAATCTCATGTATTTCTATCACAAAATAGCTTTCCTATGGTACTAAGTCTTCTTTTTATTTTTATCTAGCCGTGCTAGTGCACGGGGGAGGTCTTTTTTATTAGGATCTATATGGGGTTCTCTTTGTTTAATTTGTGCCAGGTGAAATTTTTCATCTATGACTTGCTTGAAAAGTAGGGAGATGGCTAGATTAGAGGCATTGACAAAAATTCTATAGATGAAAAAACCTGCGGGATAGCCATTAAATGCTACAAATATAAATACTGGGAATAGGTATTTTAACACTTTGGCATTTAGTTCAGTAGGTTGTTGCGCTTGTTGGCTATTATTTCGTAACATGAAGGAGGCACACATGATGATTGCTAATAAGCTAATGTGGGTGCCTAATAGGGGTATGCGAAAAGGCAGTTGAATAAAGTCATCTACGCCAGAAAGGTCTTTTACCCAGAGAAAAGACACTTGCCTTAAAGCGATTTGATTAGGTATAAAATGTAGCATCGCCATAAAAATGGGGGCTTCAAGAAGGCCTGTAAACAACTTAAACATGTCTGGCAAAGCGGGTAGCCCCATTTCCCTGTAAAAACCAGCCTCTGCCATACTGGCTTGCTGCTTGTCTTTATATTGTGCTTTTAGCTTTTTCACAGCAGGCTGAAGTGCTTTCTTTTTGAGTGTGATGACGTAGTCTTTATAGGCAAAATAGAACTGAAGCAGCTTAAAAATCAAAGCTAACAACAGGAGTACCCATACGTAGTGATTTACGTGCTTGTGAAAGGAGTCGGCTAGTGGGGATATGATGTATTGATTGATTGACTTGATGACTGGCCATCCTAAATAGTGTACTTTTTTAAAGCTTGGACTTACTTGGGCTAATATTTTTTTATCATTAGGCCCAAAATAAAACTTAAGCTTTGCTTCTGCCTTTTGGCCTACCTCTTTTAGGGGCAATGCTAACTTTGTAGCAGTTTGCATAATGGTATGGTTTTGGGCTGACTGGCTCACTCGATTAGCTACTTCTCCATTAGTAAAATAATTGCCGGGTGTTAGTATAATGCCGGCAGTGAAAAATCTTTGATGCATGGCAAGCCATTCTATCTGGTTTATTTGAGTAGCTTTGGCATTGGTAGCATATTGGGTTTTATTATTTTTCAGGTGATATTGTAGATAGGCATATCTGGTATTTAGGTTGAAGTCTTTTTCTAGATTTTTTGCTTGATAGTGCCATAAAAAAGAAAGGCCATTTTGCTTGGACACATCCAAACCACTTACTTCTACTTTACAATCAAGTTCAAATCCTTTTTTAGGCAAGGTATATATGTAGCGGATATACTGTGCTTTTTTTGCATCTAAGATATGGGTGAGTTCGATTTGATTCTCTTTTTTGTGGGCAGTGAAGTGTAGGTCTTTGGTATTGATGGGGCCTTGTGGGGTAGATAGTAGCCAAGCCATGTTACTATAGTTTGCTTCAACTAGCTTCAATGGCTGCTTGTCATGGCTATAATGCCCTTTTAAAATCACTTTGTTTACCATGCCTCCCTTGGGGTCTAGACAAATACACACCTCTTCATTTTCTAATGTCAAACTGCTTGTATGCTCATTAACAGGTGCAGTATCAGGTAGGGTTAAGTTGCTAATCTTGGTAAAAAAATCTTCTTTTTTTGTAGTAGCTTGTATAGATTTACTTTGTGGGGATGGACTTGGTTTTTTTTTGCCAAAATATTCAAAATAGGTAATAGACAGCAAAGCAAGCAACATCACGCCAATGAGTTGGCTATTCTTTCTATTCATAGTGCTATAATCAATTGGGTTTTAATAACTTTCATCTTGCATAGAGGCTAGTAGCTCTGTATTATTTTTGGTTCCCCTCATGTTTTTAAGCAATACAGCCATGGCTTCTTCCGGCTTCATATCTATCATAGCACGTCTTAATATCTTAATCTTCCGCATTACTGCCGGGCTTTGTAAAAGCTCTTCTTTACGTGTTTTAGAGTTTAGCACATCAATAGCTGGATAGATATCTTTATTGGCGAGCCTTCTATCTAGCTGACACTCCATATTGCCGGTACCTTTAAACTCTTCAAAAATAAGATCATCCATTCTAGAGCCCGTTTCTACAAGTGCAGTAGCAATAATAGTCAGAGATCCTCCGTCTTCTATGTTTCTTGCTGCACCAAAAAAGTTTTTAGGTTTATGAAGGGCATTTACATCTACTCCGCCTGAAAGGGTTTTGCCAGATGAGCGAACTTCTGTATTGTATGCACGTGCTATACGGGTAATGCCGTCTGCTATAATGCATACATCATGGCCATATTCTACCAGTCTTTTGGCTTTTTTAAGCACTATTTCCGTAAGCCTAATATGACTTTCAGCCTTTTTGTCAAATGTAGAAGCTACTACTTCGGCATGCCCATTAAGCTTTTTTTTCATATAACTAGCCTCTTCTACCCTTTCGTCTACTAAGAGTATGATGAGGTATATCTCTGGGTGGTTTTTAGCAATATTGGTGGCTATATCTGTGATTAAAGAGGTTTTCCCAGCTTTCGGGGGGGCTACAATCAGTGCTCTTTGGCCTTTTCCTATAGGGCAAAACAAATCGATAATACGTGTTCCGGATTCTGTAGGGGTAGAAGAGCTTGTGATATTTAATTTTTCATGAGGGAAAATGGAGCTAAGGTTTTCAAAATAATTTCTATTTTGCATTTCTTCTAGCTTTTTGCCATTGATGCTAATGGGCTCTATCAAGCCAAAGTACTTTTCCCCGTCTTTAGGCACTCTCAGCTTGCCATTTACAGTATCGCCTATTTTAAGATCAAAGCTTCTTATCTGTGCATGTGAAACATATATATCATCTGGGCTAGGGGCGTAGTTGTAATGGGTAGATCGTAAAAATCCATAGCCATCAGGCACAATTTCTAAAACTCCCTGTCCCTCTATCAACCCATCTAATTCATTTGTCTTCAAGCTAGTTTTAGTAGTAGAGGCTTCTTGCTTTTTAACATTAGCCTGCTCTGTCTTTTTAGGTGTGTTTTTTACACTAGTATCTTCTATAGACTTAGCTTTGAGTGGCTTAGTGGGTCTTGGTTTTTTTTTAACTGTTTTTTTAGCCTCTGATTTAGGAGCTTCAGCATTGGGTTTATCAAGTATGATAGACTGTTTGTCAAGAATTGTGTAGACAAGATCTTCCTTAGTTAAACTTTGGTATTGGGTGATGTTCATTTTTTGAGCTATTTTACTAAGCTCATTTTCTGTAAACTCTTTGAGTTGTTCTATTCTGTACATAGAAGTTTTTTTTCTTGTAAAAATTAAAAATATTGAATTTTGTATTAAACCAGCGAAGATATGCGGATTTATAGTTGAATCGGGGTATAATCTGATGGAATACCAGACAATTATAGGGCATTCTAAATATCCTGTCAAGTTTGCTCCTACCTTATTCTCCTACAAGGCTTATTGATGTATGCGAACTTATAAGGGGGGAAGTTTTGTACAAAGCGTTATATTTAGCATATTTTAAATAAATGGCTTCTATTTCAAAAAAAGTGCGATAATCAAAAAAAGCCCTATTTTACTCCTAAAAAATGCCCATAAATTACTTAAGTAGTAATGCGCACCATGATTTTTTTATGAGGTCATGCGTAAAAAATATTTGTTACAAGCTTTTTTTGAAAAATACTTGCCAATAAAACTAAAAAAGGTAGTAAACCTGAATAAAATAGCCCTATGCGAAAGCAAAAACATTATACTTGCATGCAAGTCACTCTATAAAGATATACTTTACAAGTGCACTGGCCCCAAAACAAAACCGCTTACCTATATGCACTTTGCTAGCATCAAAGACAACTAGAAAAACAAATGGCTTTACGCATACTGGAGCATAACACAATTGTGATTCGGATCCATTTTAAGCAGGAGAATGCGAGCTATCCACTTTTTCCCAGTTTTCTAGTGTATCATGGCAAGGCACCGTGGAGGTACTCTACACGCTTGGGGGATTATTATGCACACAAAATACTTAGGCTTCGCTATGTAAGCAATTTTATAGATAATACTAAGCATCAGTTTCAAAGTTTTATAAATTTGAGCTTGGAAAGCTTAGAAGAGCAAAAACAGATTATGACAAGTATTGTAGGTGCATTACAACAACAATAAACCGAAGGAGGTATTCAGTTAGGAGAATAAAATGCTTTTCTAAAGCTTGTATAAAAGAGGTTGATTACTCAACAGCAGGTGGATGAAATGCTTAAGGAAGGGAGTAAGAAAAAGTAGTTCAATCCATACGGCGTGTTGGCAGGTAGTCAAAATTTCCACTTCTTATAAAACTAGCATTTTTTTAGGCGTTAGCAAGCTAGTAATTGGTGCTATTTGCTTAGGTTAAAAAGGCATATTGACAGCTTGATAGTCTTGTGGCATACCACTCGGCTCTTCATAAGCTGTAAATTTGGTAATAGAAGGCAAATAAGTAAGTGAAACGCTTCCTAAAGGACCATTTCTGTGCTTAGCGACAATGACCTCAGTAAGTCCTTCTACTGATTTTCCGGTCTCTTCTTGGGTAATGCCATAGTAAGAGGGTCTATACAAAAAAACAGCCAAATCTACATCTTGCTCTATAGCCCCACTCTCACGAAGATCTGAGAGCTGAGGTCTTTTATCCCCTCCGCGTATTTCTACAGCTCGAGATAGTTGAGAAGCTGCTATAATAGGGATGTTAAGCTCTTTGGCTATGGCTTTAAGCCCTCTAGAAATTGTGGCAATCTCTTGCTCTCTATTGATATTTTTTTTGCCTAAATCAGCTGACATTAACTGAAGATAATCTATGGCTATAAGCTTAATATCATGCCTGGCCTTAAGCCTTCTACACTTTGCCCTAAACTCAAATAAAGAAAGTCCAGGTGTATCATCAATATACATAGGTGCTTCATAAAGACCAGTAGTTTTATGGTAAATCTGCTCCCATTCAAACTGTTTAAGCTGTTTTCTTTTTAGTTTTTGATTTTCTAAGCCTGACTCCATAGCGATAAGCCGCTTGGCAATTTGGTCTTCTGACATCTCTAAAGAAAAAATAGCCACAGGGAATTGATGTGTGATAGAGGCATTGCATAGCATGGATAGCAAAAAAGAGGTTTTTCCCATACCAGGGCGAGCTGCTACTACAATAAAGTCTGATTTCTGCCAGCCTAAAGTAAGGCGATCTAGCACTGCAAATCCGCTAGGAATACCTGTAATGGCATTTTTTTGCATTTTTCCAGCCTCTAAGTCTTTAATTGCCGCTTTCATAAGTGGCCCAATACCTGTATAATTTTTACGTACATTACCTTCAGATATGGTAAAAAGACTTCTTTGAGAAGCATCTAAGAGTTCAAATATCTCATTGGTATCATTCTGAGCTTCAGATTTGATATGAGTCGCAGTTTCAATAAGATCTCTACGCACTGCATATTCTATTATTAAGCGTGCATAAGTTTCTGAGTGAGCAGCAGAAGCTACATTTTCTGTAAGGCCAGCAAGGTAAGCAGCCCCCCCCGAATGCTCTAACTGGTTATGCTTTCGCAGTTGCTCTACTATAGTAAGTAAGTCTATGGGTTTATGCAGATTAAAAAGCGTGATTATCGCATTGTAAATAGCTCTGTGGGCAGGTTGATAAAAATGGTTAGGTTTAAGTATTTCGATGATTTCAGTAAGTGTATCCTGCTCTAAAAGCAAGGCACCTAAAATCCCTTTCTCTAAGTCTATAGCTTGCGGTATATAGCCTTCTTGACTCTTAGAAGCTTTATTTTCTTCCAAAAATGTGTTTTTCGTAGATTTCATGATGCCGCAAAATAGCATCTAAAATCTTGAACTTGCATACTATTTTTTCACTTTTTTTAATCCTTAAAAAGTGAAAACCCTTCAGGCACAATCTCAGCATAGATAACATACCAAAACGTTAGTATGTTGTAAGCTTTTACCCTGATTGGTAGAAATTTCAGATAGGACCTACACACTAGCCCCCTTGCCCACCCAACAGATATTATGCAAGCATTGTAACAAATAGCACATGGGAAGCGCCAATAGGCAAATTAAGCCAGTATTACCACAATCCATTGATTGGCTATGTGCCATGCAAAAAAGCTTTGATATACCTTCGAATAGCTATGCGAATATGAAATCATTTCGCTTATTCATTTACTTTCAAAATAGCAAAAAAAGCTTCTTGTGGCACTTGGACACTGCCTATTTGGCCCATACGCTTTTTGCCTTTTTTCTGCTTTTCCCTAAGTTTTTTCTTACGGGTGATGTCACCCCCATATAGCTTGGCAGTGACATCTTTACGGAGTTGTTTCACAGTCTCTCTTGCGATCACTTTATGGCCTATAGAGGCTTGTATAGGGACTTCAAATAGGTGTCGAGGGAGTATTTCTTTCAATTTTTGGCATAGGTTTTTACCTAGGTGATAGGCTTTGCTACGATGTACAATAGCTGAAAGCGCATCCACTTTTTGGCCATTGAGCAAGATGTCGAGCTTTACCAAACTGCTTTGCTCAAAGCCTGTGATGCTGTAGTCTAAAGAAGCATAGCCTTTTGACACACTTTTTAGTTTATCAAAAAAATCAAATACAATTTCCGCCAGTGGCATTTTAAAAATCAACTCTACACGCTGGGGGGTAAGGTAAGACTGGTTTTCTATCATGCCTCTTTTGTTGATGCACAATGCGATGATAGGGCCTATGAAATCGGCTTTAGTGATGATTTGTACACGGACTATAGGCTCTTCTATATGCGCAATACGGTCTGCAGTAGGCATATCTGCAGGCGCTTGAATAGTTTGCATATCCCCATTTTTTAAAGTGACCTTAAACTGTACAGAAGGCACCGTAGTGATGACTTGCACCTGAAACTCTCTAGCTAAGCGTTCTTGTATAATCTCCATATGCAAAAACCCTAAAAACCCACACCTAAAGCCATAGCCCAAAGCCACTGAAGTTTCTGGCTCCCAAATCAGTGCCGCATCATTAAGCTGTAACTTTTGTAAAGTAGTACGTAAAAGCTCATAATCTGCACTTGATATGGGATAAATACCTGCAAAAAGCATCGGTTTGACTTCCGCAAAACCTGCTACAGCCTTTTGACAAGGAGTAGCCACATGAGTAAGCGTACTCCCTATTTTTACTTCATCCGTATTTTTGATATGACCCACCAAATAGCCTACATCACCTGCAGAAAGCCTTTCTTTAGGTTGCGGTTTTAATTTGAGAATGCCTAGCTCCTCTACCCGATAGTTTTTTTCAGTTTGCAAAAAACGAATGGCATCCCTCTGAGTAAGCGTGCCTTCAAATATTCTAAAATAAATATTCACCCCTGTAAACGGATTGTATACCGCATCAAAAATCATAGCTTTCAAAGGCAAGCTAGGGTCGCCTTCAGGGTGAGGAATGCGTGTGATAATAGCCTGAAGCAATTCTGCAATACCCGTACCCTCTTTCGCACTCACTTGTAAAATCTCTTCACGCTCACATCCTATCAAGTCCACAAGCTCATCTGAGAGCTCTTCCGCACGTGCATGAGCAAGGTCTATTTTATTAAGTACCGGGATGATAGTCAGGTTATGTTCCATAGCCAAATAAAGGTTAGCTATAGTTTGGGCCTCAATACCCTGAGAAGCATCCACTATAAGCAAAGCCCCTTCACAAGCTGCAATGGCACGAGATACTTCGTAAGAAAAGTCCACATGGCCAGGCGTATCTATTAAGTTCAGCACATAAGTATTTGCTTGGTAGGTATAGTGCATTTGTATAGCATGGCTTTTGATAGTAATACCCCTTTCTCGCTCTAAATCCATATCATCAAGAAGCTGCGCACGCATATCTTTTGCACTAATAGTGCTTGTAGCCTCTAAAAGCCTATCTGCCAAAGTGCTTTTACCATGATCTATATGGGCTATAATGCAAAAGTTACGTATTTTTTTCATGATTTTTTTAAAAAAGAAAGGATGAATTTCAGGTGCAATATAAGATTTTAAAACGCTAGTCTATTGGCAAAGGCTTATAATAATGCTATATTTGACGCATCAAATACTTAATCAAAAACATTGTCATGAGCACTCCCATAGAAGTTTTACACCAGTCTTATACCCAACCAAGATCAGCACATCCTAGTTTTAAACCAGGAGACACAGTCTGTGTGCATTTGAAAATACAGGAGCGCAATAAAGAAAGAATTCAAAAGTTTGAGGGAACAGTAATCAAAGACAAAGGCCAAACCATAGCTGACAAGACCTTCACAGTAAGAAAAATTTCTAATGGAGTACCCGTATGGCGCATTTTCCCTATAGAGCTACCAGCTATACAAAAAATAGAAGTAATAAGAAGAGGCCTAGTAAGAAGAGCAAATCTTTCTTATTTACGTGGCAAAATAGGGCAAGCTGCTAAAATCAAACACAAAAAATTCATAGGTAAAAAATCCATGAAAAAAAACAAACCTGATACGCAAAAAGCCCAAACCAATCAGCCAGAAGCACAAGCGCCCAAGCAAGCAAAAGCATAATCCTATCCCTCATCCCTATTTCAAGATATTTTTTTTTTGGACAAGTCCCTACCCATACCTATTTTTAAGCATTATGATTAAAAATAACATGCAAAAAACCCTAGCCTATTTCTTATTCACAGCTTGCTTAGTAGGATTTAAACCTTTTCAAGCTACGCAATGTAACCAAATAAGAAACCTTATATACAATTTGAGACAAAATATTCGCGAAGTAAATAAGCAAAAGAAGAAAGACCGAGCATCTATTGAAAAACTTGAAGCTGAATTACATACTATTAAAAACAAAACAAAAGGAGGTGGGTTTTATGAGAAAGATATCAAACAACTCCAAATAAGTATTGACAGGCTAAATGGCAAGCAACCTGCGAATCAAAATACTTCAAAAAAGCAATTTCCTCCTTTACAAAAAAATATACACACCCTTAAAGATTTGAGTACCAATAGTACAGCGCCAAACCCAACTATAACTACCTCTCAACGTGTAGAATCTCAATCTTGGACATCATTGATTCTCACCAGCCTAGTAGTTAGCATAATAATTACCATCATCATGAGTGCTCTGAGCTGGATATTTCAGATTCTGCTTAGCAAAGCTAAGCAGCCTAGACCAGAAAAAAAACAAAAGAGCAGTGAGTAACACAACACCCAATGAAAACACCACAACCTATAACATATCTTTTATGGGCCTTAGTACTCACCTATGGCACTGCCCATAACTTCCCCTTAAGCAAACCCAAGCCCACCTCTTCAAATCATCCATCTAAAAAGCAACCTATAAAAAAATCAAGCCTCCCAATTGCCCTAGCCACAGCACTAGTAGGAAGTGCATCCCTATATCTTGCCATAGCTAAAACTAAAACCCCAAAAGACCAAAAAGAAACAATCCACCCATACACCCACCCATCTAGCCCATCCTCCCCTACCCAATCAGCCCCCTAAAACCACAAATCAACCCCCAACCCCAATAAAGCCATTAAAGCCAAATGAAGTAACACAAGCTTTTAACCGAGGCGACCTAACAAAGATTAAAGATTGGGTAGAAAATCAAAAATTAATACTAACGCAAGATCACCTAATAAAAGCCCGCCAAAAGGGACAGCTCAACTTAGTTCAATACTTAGTAGAAAACGAAAATGGCTTAAAAATCTCTAGATGGGACATAAAAAATGACTCCACAAAAATAGCTAGCTACTTAACAAAAAAATTCCAAGACCTCACACAAGCTTGTAAAGAGGGCAAATTAGCAGACCTCAAAAAACTGGTAGACACACAAGGCTTACAACCAATTTTATATGAAATGAACCATGCCTGCGAAAATGGTAACGTAGAAATAGTTAAATACTTCGTAGAAAAAGGCTTACAACCAAAGCAATATCACATGTACAAGGCATGCAAAAAGGGCCACCTAGACTTAGTTCAATATTTAGTAGAAAACGAAAATGGCTTAAAAATCTATACATGGGACATAAAAAATGACCAAAAAAAGGTAAATAAATACTTAACACAAAAATTCCAAGCCCTCACACAAGCTTGTAAAGAGGGCAACTTAGACACAGTCAAAGTCTTAGTAGACACACAAGGCTTACAACCAAGTCCTGCTGAAATGAATCAAGCCTGCGAAAATGGTAACGTAGAAATAGTTAAATACTTCGTAGAAAAAGGCTTACAACCACAGCAATACCACATGGACAAGGCATGTGAAAAGGGTGATGTCGAAATAGTTACATACTTACTAAGCCAAGGGCAAGGGGAATTCACACTAGCACAACATCACCTAAAAGGAGCCTGCCAAAAAGGCCACCTAGACTTAGTTCAATACTTAGTAAGCCAAAACTTACAACTAGAGCAAGATTACATGAGATATGCCCAAAAAAACAAAGACCAAACACTAATTAACTATTTAGAAGAAAATGGCTTACAAAATACAGCTACAGAAGAATCTACAGCTAAAGACCAAGAAGTAGCAGCACAAGTAGAACAAGCTTTGAGCCAGGGCAACGTAGAAATGCTTAAAACGTCGGTAAACCAAGGCTTTAAACCAAGTCCTGCTGAAATGAATCAAGCCTGCGAAAATGGCCACCTAGACTTAGTTCAATACTTCGTAGAAAAAGGCTTAAACCCACGCCAATATGACCTAATGAAAGCCTGCGAAAATGGCAACCTCTTACTAGTCAAGTACTTAGGCACTCAAGGTTTAACAATAAATAGTTATTACCTACAAGAGGCTAAAAACAATAACCACACAGACCTATTTAAGTACTTAAAAGAAAACTTTCAAGCCCTCACAAAAGCTTGTAAAGAGGGCAAATTAGCGCAAGTCAAAGACTTAGTAGAAAAAAAAGGCTTACAACCAGGTTTCTCTGAAATGAACCATGCCTGCAAAAATGGTCACCTAGACTTAGTTAAA
>JBCCHA010000006.1:0-13794 GCA_039028995.1 Bacteroidota bacterium
ATTGCCCCTTGGTCATTTTTAAGTTGAGTATGATATAAATCACCGTTTCCCATTTCTCGTAAAGTGCCTTTTTTACTATTTAAAAAGCTTATGAACTCACGCTTAAAATTTTCTGATAATGTAGAAAAATAGATTGAATTGTTTTCTGCCCATGTTTTCCATAACACTTCTTGTGTATAATAGCTAGTATCAGAATTGTTTGATATATGACTAAACGAACCCTGCTGGTTTTCTTCCAGCTTAAAGCTAAAAGGGGTGCCCTCATATACACTTGCCGAATTTGCCATATTTAAACTATTACCAATATTTGATGATGTTGGATTATTGTAATTAAAAGTACGTGGTGGTGCTGGTAACGGTCGGTTACCATTAAAGCTTAAAAAAGGGTTTGTCGCAACTAAGCTGCTTTCAGTACTTGATGATATTGGATTACTATTATCACATGAGGGTGAAAGAGCTGTTAGCAGTGATAGTATATTTAATGCTTCATACTGGTTTTGGTTTGTTGTGCGCTGATTAAAATTGGAAGAGCAAGTCAGATTATTTGTGTTAGAAAATGATAAATTATCAAGGCTTTCCATGGCTTTTTCTTTCTTTCTTTCGCAAGATTTGTTAGCATTACGATCATATTGATTAGTTTTTGAAAAGTTAGCGAATTCATTAGTAGATCGAGAATTTAATTTTCTTCTTTTTTGAGGTGGCTGAGCATATTCATTTTTTTGAAGATTGTTTTGTATGTGGGTTGACTTATCTTTATTTTCATACTTTCTTTTTTTAGAAGATTTGATACTTTTAGCAGATTTTGTTGTTGCTTTTTTTAGAGAGTTATTTTTTGATTTTGCTTCTCCATATTGATGAGTCTCTCTTAAATGTTTTTTAAGATTTTGTAAAGTGAATTTTTTTCCACTCTTATCAACGCAGTCTGGATAAAAACATGGAAATTTTTTTTGAGGATCTGATAAATGTATGTTTTTTATATGCAATCGCAAGTTAGATGTTTGATGTGTACAGCTATATTTTTTGCGAGCATTCTTACATGGGCATGCATATATATGGGTAGGATATTGTTTTGGTTCAGTGGTACATCTTTTTTTGCATTTATAGTATTTAGTATTTTCTGTTAGTTTTTTAAGTGCTTCCTGATTTTCTACTGAGTGAATTGTTACTTGACTATCAACGGCATCTTTTAATTTTTTAGCTAATGAGTCCAAATATTTTTCTACGGGTTTATCAAGGGGTTTATCAAGCTTCTTACAGTTTTTTATATGCGTTTTATATGCGCTTTGACTACGTAATTTTGTTTCGCAAAAAGTACACTTTATTCCTTCAAAATTTAAGTGATTGTTTATTATATGATTTCGCAAACTAGAAATTGAAATTGAGCAAGCATATTTTTCTTTACAAAATTTACACACCACTACCACATGATGACTTCCTTGCTTTTCTTTGCACGCTGTACAACCATCTCTAATTTTTTTAATAGCATTTGAGCAAAAATGGCTTCTTTGTCCATTTTTACAAGCTTTGCATTGATAAAAAGCCGTTTTATTTGTATTTTGGTTTTTTATTTCTTCTACAAATTTTTTGTAAGCTTCTTCACTCTCAAAATATATGTAGGTCATATTTTCATGTGCTTTTTCTATCCAAATCTTATAAACTTTTTTCCATGGTTCCATATTCACTTCTTTGTCATTAGTAGAAGTAGGCCCCTTTGATGTTGAAGAGACGTTTGGGTTAGGCATACAACTCAATTCTCCATCAGATTCAGAGCTAGAAGTTGAATCCGAATCTGAGCTTGAGCCAGAAGAATCAGCTTCTGATAAGCATTCTTTATGAGATGATGAGCTATGTGCTGAGTTAGCAGCAAGGCTACATAGTATAAGAAAGATTGTATATAGTTTTATTTTCATAATGGTTGCAACGTTAAGATAGGACAATATACGTTCTTTCTAACTTGATTTTAAAAAAATAAATAAAAACTTTAAAAGCATAGACTCATTAAACTTATTAGTATTTTTTGCTACTGCATGTTGCAAATAAAATAATATAGCACAGATACTAAGCGTATTTGAAAACTTTTCTATATAACTTTAGGGGATAGCCTAGATAACTTGGGTTAAAGGCCAGATTTTTTGGCCCAGGTGTCTTTTAGCTTGATTCCAAAAATTTTCAATGCCGTTAATGTGATTGATGCTAAAATGCTTAAAACTCACTATGTATCCAGCATTATAAGAAGTATAATTATCTATATATACGATTTTTTATGATGGGCATTAAAGTATCTTATAATTATTTGCTTCAGTTATTATTTAATTGATTTTGAGGAAGTGTGAAGATTAAGTAGATTAAGATATTCTTTACGCTATTGGTGCGATTCCTATTTTGATACTTTAGTAAAAAAATGAACAAGAAGCTAGGCATATTACTAAAGCTATTATGAATCTAGAATACTTGATGCTTATTTGTGTATTATCATTAAAGTTTTGAGACTAGCATAGGAGATAAGAACAAAATGTTATCTTCTATGCTAGTCCCTTATTATTTATAATTTTGAAACCACCTAGTTCCCACATATACTAATGGTGTATCTAATAAAGCCAAGACCAACTTCCCCATATACTCATTAATAGCAAGTTGGCACCAATACTCATTACCCATATCTATCTCAGATGAAGCCATATGCAACTTAGGCCATATATACCAAACTATCACCGCAAATATAAAAGTATCTATCAACTGACTTATCATAGTAGCCGCATTGTTTCTCAACCACAAGTACTTGCCATGTGTCAGTAAGCGTAGGCCATCAAAAAGATACACATCCGTAAATTGACTAGCTAAGTAAGCCAACATAGAAGCGACTACTATAGCTGGTGTAAAACTGAAAATCGAAGAAAAGGCTTGCTGTGAAAAAATAGAGGTGTGATAAATAGGCATCCAGTCAACTATCACTAATACCATCATCATTATCACACTTACTAAAAACCCACTCCATACGGCATAAATAGCCTTTTTTTTCCCATATAACTCCCCTACAAGATCAGTGCCTAAAAAAGTAAATGGATAGGTAAGAAGGCCCACTGTAAAGAAATATCCCCATAGGGAAAAGCACTTTACCACCACCAGGTTAGTAAGCAGTAAAACCAACCAAAAACACATCAAAAGAAAAGGGTATAACCCATATAATATAGGGGAAGGCGTGATTGCTATTCTATTTTTTAGCCAGTTTTTTTGTGTAGTACCTCTGATTAAGAAAAAGACACTGCCTATGATGAGCATCCAAATAGAAAATCCACCCATACTGCCTATCCAAACTGCTAATGGCAAACTTATAACCTCTGTATATACCAATCCCATTACCCATAATGAACCTGCTACTAGTGTGCCCCACCACACACTTATCATCACCGAAACCTCCTCCCATTGAAAAAGTCTTTTTTCATAGCACCAGCCCACTAAATTCCCAGCTATTACATACATCGCCCCCCAACAAATAGCTACGCTAGGAAACCGCCCTAACACCTGGCTCCATAACGATTCGCTAACTACACTATGTACGTCCATAGGAATTAAATCAATTCCCCATATGCAAACCACCATCAATAAATACCCCCCTATGCCTTGCCATCTCATCTTATTTCCATATACACTGCCATATTTTTGGGTAAGATAGCAAATGATTAGCAGGGGGAATGGTACAGTCAGGATGGCACAAGAGGCAGGTACCCCAAATAGGACAAAATATTTAGGAGCAATTAAAGGGCTTGCTATAAGTAAGGTAATATGGAAAGCATGTGCAGTAAGGTCTAAAGCATAGCTAGATAGTGAGATTTTCATAAACTACCTTTTTTGAAGTATAAAAATACAGAACTTTGAGAAAATTTATTGATATTGCAGGCGAAAACTAGCCCATAAAGGACCTGTGGCTTAACTGGATAAAGCTCTGCACTACGGATGCAGCGATTGGGGGTTCGAATCCCTCCAGGTTCACCAAATATTTATAAAAAATAATTGCAAAGAATACTTATGCGTAATATCACTCAAAAAAGCATGCGCACTCAATACCCTGTATCTAGCAATTTATTTCAATCAAAAAAAACACCTATTTACCCTTTTTCGTAAATAGCTTCATTGCACCCTCTTTAGGCACTATACTTTTTTTGAAACCGTAAGCACCTGTCTTTTCATTCTTTACAGGCACAAAGACCATCGCCATTTTTTCTTGAGCTACTTTTTCTTTATTAGATGCTGTTTTAGCCATATTATTTAATTTCTTTATGATCAGTATGTTTCTTTAACACAGGATTGTATTTTTTCAATACTAAGCGAGCCGTAGTATTTTTCTTATTTTTAGTAGTCATATACCTAGAAACGCCTGGTAAACCACTTTTTCTATGCGCTGTACACTCTAAAATTACCTGAACCCTATTTCCTTTTTTTGCCATAATTTCATTGGATTAAAAACTGCCTGCTGAGCTTACGAGTGGATGTAGCCTTGCTGAAAGCGTACCTTTTGCATGTGCTTTTTTGAATACAGCCAGCCAGCCTTTCTTATTGATAGTACGAAAAGCCGAAGTACTCGCACGCAAAGTTATCCAATCATTTAACTCAGGTAAATAAATTTTTTTAGTTTGTAAATTAGCATATACCTTACGATTGGTAATGTTGTTAGCTTTTGAACGGCTATTAATAAATCGCGTATTGGTGCCATTAATTTCACAAATTTTTGCCATATATATTCTTTCTAATAGAAAGTACAAAAATAGTTAAACTAAATGCCTTATGCAAAGATTCAAACAATATATATATATAAGTAGCTAGCCAAATTTAAACATGCTCTCCCCCTCATATTCAACCAAGATACCTTAAAGCCAAATACCTACTTTTTACGCATCAAAAAAACATATACACAAAAAGCACAGCCTAGCCTGACCCACTTAAAAAATTGAATATATACCTTATTGTTTTATATTAGGATCAAATTTTATTTATCAAACTATGCAAAAACTACTAGCTATTTTACTTCCACTTTCTTTTTGCTATTATGCACATGGCGCTCAGGCTACTGAAGAAGACCACACAGGCACTTTGAAAATTAATTACAATAGAGATTTTAGAATAATAATAAGTAATGTCCCACATGATATTGATATCAAAGACCTAATCACCAAAGTGCAACAAGCTTACCCAGAAAAAAACAACCTTAAAAACCCAAAAAATGTTGTGCTTATGTATCATGGAGCAATACTTGAGCAAAATGAAAAACTAAGCCGTTATGTAAAATTACCAGACCTATTGCAAGGTGCATGTACAATATGGCTAGTAAGCAAAAAGACTCGTGGCATGTCATAAACACCTCCATTTCAAAGAGAGTGTTATACTTCTTTTGCTCTTCTCATTTGTGGAAAGAAAATAACCTCTTGTATAGATTGCACATTCGTCATAAGCATAGTAAGCCTATCTATACCTATCCCCATACCCGCTGTAGGAGGCATGCCGTAAGCAAGAGCCTGCAGAAAATCCTCATCCAACGCCATAGCCTCCTCATCACCACGCAGTGCCAGTTGCTTCTGCGCCTCAAAGCGTGCACGCTGCACAATGGGATCATTGAGCTCAGAAAACGCATTAGCCACCTCCTTGCCATTACATATAAGCTCAAAACGCTCTACAAGATCAGCATTATCCCCATGCTGTTTGGCCAATGGAGACATTGCTATAGGATAGTCCGTAATCAGCGTAGGTTGAATAAGATGCGGCTCACACTCACTACCAAATATCTCATCAATAATTTTTCCCTTACCCGCATGATCTGGCAAGGCTATATTTAGCTTTTTAGCCACCTCACGTAGCGCTTCCTCTTGCATATCACTTATATCTATCTGCGTAAACTGCTTAATCACCTCAAACATAGTAAGCCGCTTCCAAGGCCTTTTAAAATCAATAACATGCCCCCCCACCTGTACTTGCCTCGTGCCATGCAAGGCCAAAGCCACCTTCTCTATAATCACCTCCAGCTCATCCATCATCCACCTATAGTCCCTATAAGCCACATAAACCTCTAGTTGAGTAAACTCTGGATTGTGAAAGCGAGACATCCCCTCATTGCGAAAGTCTTTAGCAAATTCGTATACCCCCTTAAAACCCCCAACTACAAGCCTTTTCAGATAAAGCTCATTAGCTATGCGTAAATATAAAGGCATCTCTAGCGTATTATGATACGTTGTAAACGGGCGTGCACTAGCCCCTCCATACAAAGGTTGTAAAATCGGCGTCTCTACCTCCAAATAATCTTGGCCATCAAAATGCCCCCTTATCGTTTTAATAAGCAAAGCACGCTTTCTAAAAATAGCTTTTACCTCAGGGTTTACAATCAAATCTACATAACGCTGCCTATACCTCTGCTCAGGATCCGTAAACGCATCATACACCCTAGTACCCTCCTCATCTTGCACCTCCTTCACCACAGGTAAAGGCTTAAGCGATTTGGTAAGTAAAGTAAGCTGGCTTACACTGATAGCCAAAGCATCCGTTTTAGTAATAAATACATGCCCTTGCACACCGATGATGTCACCTATATCTAAAAGCCTTTTAAAAACCTGATTATAAAGCGTTTTATCCTCACCAGGACAAAGCCTATCTCTATGTAAATACAGCTGTACTTGACCCGTATCATCTTGCAGCACAGCAAAAGAAGCTGCCCCCATGATACGGCGGGTCATAATTCTGCCAGCAAGCATTACATTTTTAAACTTCTCCGGATTCGCCCTATAGCCTACACTGATTGCTTCGGCAGTAGTATTGCCTGCAAAATGACTAGATGGATAAGGATTAATCCCCAATTTTTCAAGAGAAGCTTTTTTCTCTCTACGTAATATTTCTTGTTCGCTGAGTGCTGACATAAAATTTGAAGGTTGTATACACTGTCAAAGGTACTTATACTTCTACAAAAGCCAATAGACATGCATTATTTTCTTCCTCACCAATAACCCATATATCACCCACTTTAAAACTTGCTTAATACATATTTATTTTTCAAATAAATATACTATCTTTACATTTAATTTTTGTTTTTTAATATGAAGTTTTTACAAAAGAGCCTATTGTATATGCTAGCGTTATGCCTACCTAATGCCCATACCAGTAGCTCAACCCATCAACAAAAACAAGAAAATATAAAACCAAACGACCATGAGCTAGAAAATTTTGGGAAAGAAAACGCACGAGAGTTAGCAAAAATATATGAGAAACTTGTTAAAAATAAACCTATTGAACTAGGGCATAATGAAGAGCTATCCTTAAGTAGAGCAGATAGTGTTTTAGAGCACGAAGTTTTAGGACACGATTCAGAAGACGGATCAAGCGTAAGTAACTTGAGTTTTACAGAATGTAATTCCGTAGATTCAAGATATAGTTCACCAGCAGGTAGTGTTACAGATTTAGAAGAAGGTAGTGTAGGTGCCAACAATTCAAGTCCGGAGTTGCCTGTACTAAATAGTTTTGCAGGTTCGGAATCTGATTCAAAAGAAAGAGAAGAGTGTCTAAAATATTTATTCCCAGTTGATGATGCTTATACACAAAATAAATCTTTAGTCCCTGATACAAACCAAGTAGATGACTTCCCCAGTTTGGCTAAACCTTCTACTGATGCATCGTTTGGGAATGACATTCTTCCTCCTGATCAGAGAACTGATGCTATTACTAATACTACTCAATTATCAAGTGAAAGAAGTACGCCAGTTCCTGACGATTATCGTAGCGCTCTAAATTCACCCAATCAAACTCTTCTATCAAAATCCCTAAATGCGTTCCCTCTATTCAGTATACAAAGCCAACACGGATATCCGCATCCTACGCATAATCAACTAAACTTTAGCCATACGGAAAAATCAGATCAAAGCAACAAACCTGTACAACCTGGCTCAATTGATTTTACATCAGATGATAGAAAGTCTGAGTCAGATAGTCTTCCATTAAATGATCAAGAACCAGGTGCTAGTGACTCCCCTTCAGACCAATCAGAAAGTGAGCAAGATGAAGAAGATGATGCACTAAACCTCCATCATCAATCCGAAGGCAACCACGATCATAATGTAGATCCCCTTTCAATCAATGATCAACCTGAAGGGGGCACAAGCCCAAACCAAATGCCTGTAAGCGCTAGTCAACAATTTAATGCTTCATCTGCACAAAGCCCTACCAGTAGCAAACCCTCATCAGATGATGAAGGTGACCAATTACCCGAAGGTAATGCAGATGGCGCAAGGCAATACCTAAGAGAGCATCCAAAATATCCCGAAGGGCCCCAAAATGATGAAGCCAATTACCCACTAAGCAATCCGCAATCTATACGCAGTATCACCTCAAGCCAAATGGACTTCAGCCCTAGTCCATCCCCTATTTTAAGTCCTACAACCAATAGGCCTATGTATACCACTATGGGGCGTACCAATAATAGTTTTGAATATCAAACACAAGAGGCTAATGACCTCCCTTCAGACGAATCAAAAAGTGAGCAAGATGAAGAAGATGCACCTTACAGCCCATCCCAATTTGATGAAAAGGAATCCAGCACTACTCGATCCCCTATTTTAGGTGCTACAACCAATGGGTTTATGGATAAAAAAATGAAGTCTCACCACAATGATCTTGGAATCCATCTAACAACAGGTGCTAGTGAAGGGGCAACAGAAGCAAGCGATAAGTTTGATAAATATGATAAGACTAATTATCTTCCAAATATAGAAATCATGAACAACAGTGGGAAACCCAAAAAGCATATCAGTCCTCTTCAAACCCTTAAGGGCCCCATGTCTCAAAAATATAACAATCACTATCAAGAAGATGAGCAAAGTCATACAACTAGCTCACCCAGTTATTTAGGTTATACTTTAATCACTATAACAATAGCTGGTACTGTAAGCCTAGCAGTGTGGGTAGTGAAACTACACATCCCTAGCAAAGCAGCTAAAAAACCAACACCTAGCGTGGCTAAACTAAATGAGATTCTATAAAAAAGCTTTGATTAAAAAATAACTATTACTTAATTTTGAAGCCTTCTAAGGCCTCCTTAGCTCAGCTGGTAGAGCAACTGTTTTGTAAACAGTAGGTCGCTGGTTCGGATCCAGCAGGAGGCTCTTAATCATCGCCATCCCCCCCAAATTTTACCACAAAAAAGCCAAGTCAAACCACTTGCCAACCCCCTATACAACCTCTTTAAAACGTAGCAATTACAAAGCCACTTCAGGTGTGAATTAATAGGGTATATTATCCATTAACTATGTGGGCAAAAGGTGAGTTATCAATCCCAAAAGCTGAGAGTATTTTTTAAATAAATGTAAAAAATAGGCCTATTAACCTCTTAAAAACGTGTTTTTAAGAAAAAATAAAAGTCAAGCTTTTATGATAAATTACTTAGTTATAGCTTTACCCCTCAATTATCACAACCTACTTACTATTATGCTAGTTATAAAAAGAGACAATAGGCTAGAGCCTGTAAAATTTGACAAAATAACCTCACGCATCAAAAAACTATGCTATGGCCTTTCCCCAGTACACGTATCCCCAATAGACGTAGCCCAAAAAGTAATCTTAGGCATATACGATAGAGTCACTACCGTAGAGCTAGACAACCTAGCTGCAGAAATAGCAGCCACTATGGCTACAAAACACCCAGACTATGCCACACTTGCTGCACGTATTGCCATTTCTAACCTACACAAAACCACCTCTAAATCTTTTTTCAACACCATTACAAGGCTATATACCTACGTCAATCCCAAAACAAATGAAAATGCCCCACTCATTGCCACTGATGTATATGGAGTCATTAAAAAAAATGCAGAACTACTAGACTCTACACTTATTTACGATCGGGACTTTAACTATGACTACTTTGGATTCAAAACCCTAGAGCGTGCTTACCTATTAAAAATAGATGGCGAAGTAGTAGAGCGTCCCCAACACATGCTCATGCGCGTAGCTATAGGTATTCATAAAAACGACATAGAAGCAGCCATACAAACCTATCACCTTATGTCTGAAAAATGGTTTACACATGCCACCCCCACCCTATTTAATGCAGGCACCCCCAAACCCCAACTCTCCTCCTGCTTTTTACTCACTATGCAAGAAGACAGCATAGAAGGCATTTACAATACCCTAAAACAATGCGCTAAAATATCACAGTCAGCAGGCGGTATAGGCCTTAGCATACACAACATACGTGCCAAAGGCTCATACATTAAAGGCACCAATGGCATCTCCAATGGCCTTGTGCCCATGCTACGTAACTTTGATATGACCGCACGCTACGTAGACCAAGGCGGAGGCAAACGCAAAGGCAGTTTTGCTATCTACCTAGAACCCTGGCATGCAGATATTTTTGATTTTCTAGACCTGAAAAAAAATCATGGCAAAGAAGAGCTACGTGCCCGTGACCTATTTTATGCATTGTGGACCTCTGACCTATTTATGAAGCGCGTAGAAAACAACCAAAACTGGTCACTTTTTTGCCCCACAGAAGCCCCCCACCTTATTGATGCCTACGGAGAAAAGTTTGAAAAAATCTATCAAAAATACGAACAAGAAGGTAAAGCACGCAAAACCGTAAAGGCACAAGACCTATGGAAAAAAATAGTAGAAGCACAAATAGAAACAGGCACCCCCTACATGCTATACAAAGACGCAGCCAATCAAAAATCCAATCAAAAAAACCTAGGCACCATAAAATCTAGTAATCTATGTACAGAAATCATAGAATACACCTCCCCAGAAGAAATAGCCGTATGTAACCTAGCCTCTATATCACTCCCTAAGTTTGTCATAGAAAAAGAAAAAAAATTTGACCATCAAAAACTCTATGATATCACCTATACCGTTACTAAAAACCTAAATAAAGTCATTGACATCAACTACTATCCAGTACCTGAAGCTAAAAACTCTAACCTAAAGCACCGACCTATAGGTATAGGCGTACAAGGTCTTGCAGACGTATTTATCCTATTGCGTATGCCCTTTGATAGCCCCTCAGCACGTGCCTTAAATAAAGAAATTTTTGAAACTATCTATTTTGCAGCCCTTTCCGCCTCCAAAGACCTAGCCATTAAAGACGGCCCCTATCAAACCTTTGCAGGCTCCCCAGCCTCCAAAGGCCTGCTACAATTTGACCTATGGGAAAAATACCCCCCCCATGCTGGCTATAAGCATACACACCCCTCCTCAAGATGGGACTGGGATAGTATAAAAAAAGAAATTAAACAACATGGCCTGCGTAACTCCCTCTTACTAGCCCCTATGCCCACTGCTTCTACAGCACAAATAATGGGTAATAATGAATGTTTTGAGCCTTATACCTCTAATATGTATGTAAGACGAACCCTTGCTGGTGAGTTTGTAACTATCAATAGGCACTTACTCAAAGACTTGATAGACTTAAACCTATGGAATGAGGACATGAAGCATAAACTCATGGCACATAATGGATCTGTACAAAATATAGAAATTATCCCCGAAAAAATTAAGGCCCTATACAAAACCGTTTGGGAAATTTCCCAAAGAGTCATTATCGACATGAGTGCAGACCGTGGCCCTTATACATGCCAAAGCCAAAGCTTTAACCTACACTTACCTAATCCCACCTATAAAAAAGTCAGCTCTATGCTTTTTTATGGATGGAAAAAAGGCCTTAAAACAGGCATGTACTACTTAAGGACTAAAGCCGCTGCAGATGCCATTAAATTTACTGTAGAGCAAACCGAATTTAAACCCCAACCCAAAGCTACAGCTACAGCATGTACCGTAGATAACCCCGAAGACTGTTTAGTTTGCGGTAGCTAAATAAAAACCCACTACCTCACCTAGCCATTCGCAAAGCCCATAAAATCGGAATCCCCATTTTTATAGGCTTTGCCTCATCCATCACTAAATGCCTAACTTTGAGTGCAATAAAACCTCTTTATGACCACTTATAAAAATCTCATTTCAAACCAAATCAAAAGCAAAACATATCTTTTCCTCAGCACTATCTGTCTACAAATCGCCCTCATTAACTCCCCCCATGCAACAAATACAATCACTCAATATGATCAAATAGCCATTGATCACGCTGTCATGGTCTTTCATGCCTACCAGCAAATAGCCAATCAAGAAGCTTTTGATTTTACTAAACCCGTATTGCGTAAGATACCTAACCACCTAGACCCTTTTCAAAAAATCAGTGAATTACACCTATCCAAACCTAAACAACTTACAAAAGGCTGGACTTTTACACCCCTTATGGGCCAATCAGGCCCCCCCAAAAATCCCCGAGTTTCTATGCTAGCCTACTTAGCCATAAACAAAACCAAAAAAATCATACTACTAGTTTTTAGAGGCTCTAGGCACTTAGGAGACTGGTACAACAACTCTAGGCTTACCATAAAAAAATCGGATCATCTAGCTTATAAAGGCTACCTGCATGGCGGGTATGTAGATATATTTGAACAGTCTGTACATCAACTAGATGCCCTGCTCAAATCTTGTATACATAATGTGCCAAGCCTAAAAAACTACGAACTCATTATATGCGGGCACAGTTTAGGAGGTGCTATGGCTACTATTAGTGCGGCCTACCTAGTAGGGAATAAATTTTACACAAAACACTTTCTACCTAAAAACATCCACCTTATTACTTTCGGATCACCCCATGTAGGTATTAAATATCAAGGCCATGATTTTGGGCAATGGATGCAAGCCCATATGTCCCACATAAAACGCTTTGAAAGAGCTACCGATCTTGCCCCCTCACTTACCCACCTATGCAAAATAGTAGTGCTAAAAAACAAAAAATACCCCAAATTGGCTATATCTGCAGCCCCTTCTCCCATAGCCAAATGTACTTTACTATCAAGTGCTGAAGATCCAAATATTCTATTTCCTAACCCTCATGATGTAAGAAACTATCGCAAGTTGATTTATGATATACTTAAACTGCACTACAAGCCACTTTTCTTAAGGCCTATACCTAAAAATGCGAATATAGGAGACTATGCCAATATGACTTAACCCTGTACTATACTAGACTAGCTAAGGAATTGACTAATAAGTCATCCAAAACAAGATAAGAGCAATCTCAATTCACAAAAACTATTAAACTCATATTAGAAAATAAATCCCTAATACTATGTTTATCCGTTAAACAAAAACATACCCATATTGTGCACTAAAAAGTGATGTATGAAAGAAAAAGATTTTAAACAAGCATATCCCCCCTTAAAAATTCAAGATTGGGCCGAAGAAGATAGACCTAGAGAAAGGCTAATGAAGCTAGGAAGTGAAAATCTTAGTGAAGCTGAGCTATTAGGCATTTTAATTGGTTCTGGTGTACAGCATGTCAGTGCTGTAGATTTAGCAAAACATATTTTACAAGCACACAATAATAGTCTGGAAGAGTTAAGTAAGCGATCTGTAGTAGAACTCTTAAAATTTAAAGGTATAGGACAAGCAAAAGCTGTAGTCATTGTAAGTGCCATGGAACTAGCAAAACGTAAAAACCATAATCTTCCAAAAAGTGCTGAAAAGATAACCTCAAGTGAAGAGACGTATGCACTTATGAAAACTCGACTTTTAGGAAAAATTACAGAGGAGTTTTGGATTATATTGCTTAATAAAAATAATCGTATAATTAAAGTTTTACCTATAAGCAAGGGGGGGTTATCAACAACCAGTGTAGACTCTAGGGTGATATTTAAAAAGGCCCTTGACCATAACGCCATAGGTATCGTGCTTGTACATAACCATCCTGGTGGTAGCTTAACC
>JBCCHA010000007.1:0-13755 GCA_039028995.1 Bacteroidota bacterium
AGCAAATTTTCACAAATCTTTACTAAGTTAAAGTTGACATGGGGGCTAGGTTTTATTTTGTATTTACACCAATCATTTAAACTTTGTATTACTTTTTTCATTTCATCATCCACTGTATCTGTATTGGTTACTGGATCATATTTTTTAGCTAATAAACCAAAGAAAACAGCCAAATGTTTGGGGTCCTGTAAAAATTGATTAACTGGATCATCTGAGTTATCATATAGAAGATCTCTTTCAAAAAAATAGGGCAAAACATCAAGCGGACTTTCGTTTAAACAAGGAAGCAACAAATCAAAATCAGGAGCTAAAATCTCATGGAGTATAATGCGTAGCTTTTCTTCTCTTTTGACAAAAGGCGCTATGAGATTATATTCTTGTAGTGCTCTACATCTAAAAGACAACCTGTTACCAAGTGGTTTTTTTGCATACGAATCCATAATAGGATATATAATGGGTGTTTCATATAAGCTCATTATACGTACCCTATATAAGTCTAATAGATGATCATAAAGATAGCGATTCCTTGTAAGAAGCGCATATAAAGGACGATGAGCTAGGATAAAGTCGATAGTTCGCTTATTGGTTGCATTTTTAATTTGCTCTTTAGTATATTTTTTGTCTAATAAATGATTATAAAGCTCTGTATAAGGTGTTAGTCTATGTCTTCTATATATATCACGAATAATAGCAAGATCAAGCTTATCATACTGATAGCCTTTGTATGTAAAATAATTTGAAAAATACCTATTTTGACAATAACGATCGTTTTCTTCTACAAACTGAGTAATGTATATGTATCTGCTATACATAGATAAAATATCTGTAAGAGGATCATAACTATATTGATTTTTTTCAATTTTTTTTAAGGGTGTAAAATCTATTTCTTGAATTTGTAGCACTGCAAGTAAATCATGCCTACGATCAAATCGATTGATAAGTGTATAAAATTTCGGGGATGTGTGGGAGCATGCTACTAAATCTTGGGTTGGAAGAAAACTAAGTATTCTTTTACCTACATCATCACAAGATTCTTCAGAAAAAGGTGATTTTTTATTTTCTTCTTTTCCGATCATGTTGTCAAGAACAACCCCTGTTCGATTATAGTAATCTAGATAGTGTATACATTCATCGATCTTATCGATAGCATACTTTTTAATATACGGTTTCAACCTCCTTTCTGTGGCTTTTATACAATGAGACGAGATTAGGAAAAATGCAATTAATAAGGATTTTATTTTCATGATATGTTGAAGTTATCTTGGAGGCTGAAATGTAGTTAAGAATTTGTATAATGATTAAATTTTTAAGCAATTTATTAACTTTTTTATTATAAGCTATGATTTATGAGCCTTTTTGTTAAGGTTTTATCTAGTAAAAAATAAGGCTTGTTAGTTTTAATAGGATCAATAGGTGTATAATTTTTATCATAAGTTAGATTTTTATAGCGTAGTTAAACCACAGCTTCTTTTTTTGGGCTAGTTGATAGGCTATAGGATAATGTACTTGATCCTAGTTTAATAGTTTGTGTATGTTGAAGTTGTGTATGCCAGACTATTTCTAGGGCTTGGGTTTCTTGCATGATATAGTTTTGATGAGGCATCAAGGCACTTTGTAAATCATTGGAATCAGCACTTAACGCTAGATATATTTTTTGCTCTACAGCCAAGCCTTTTTCTTTTCTGGTATTTTGTATATGGCTCACTAGCTCTCTTGCCCAGCCTTCGGCTTGGAGTGCTGGGGTAATATGTAGGTCAAGGGCTAGGGTGATATTTTCATGGGTGGCTGTAGCCCAACCTGGTAGATTTTGTGTGGTGATGATGACTTGGTCTAGGGGGAGCTTGATGAGTTGATCTTGAAGTTTGAGACTATAGTTTTTTTGGGATTTAAATTGTTGGATGTCTTGCTGGTTTAGTTGTGCAATGGCGTGTTGGATTTTAGGCAAAAGGCTCCCATAGGCTTTGCCTAGTTCTTTTAGGTTCGGTTTAATGTGCAAAGTGGTTATAGAGGTCTCATCAGCTACGAAATCTATTTTTTTGATATTGACCTCATGCATGATCAGCTCTTGAAAAGCCTGAATGTAGGTTTTTTTATCTTGATTTTGGATGACTATGCGTATTGTATGTAAGGGTTGGCGCACTTTGATGTTATGTTTTTTTCTAAGGCTATGTACGAGCGAGGTAATGTTTTGGGCATAGGCCATCTTCTCTTCTAGGATTTTATCTCTATATTTTTGTTGGGCTTTTGGGAATGGGCTAAGGTGTACAGAAGTATAGCTTTGCTCAGGATGTAGATCTTGGTACATTTTATCCATGTAAAACGGAGCTACAGGGGAACTTAGTTGTGTGACCGTACGTAGGCAAGTATAGAGTACTTGATAGGCAATGCGTTTATCTGCACTCATACTAGCTTGCCAAAAGCGTTTTCTATTAAGCCGTACATACCAATTGCTCAGATCATCAATGACAAAATTTTGAATAGCTCTTGCAGCTTTGGTAGGGTTATAAGCATTGTATTGAAGTGTAACTGTTTCTACAAGCAGCGCAAGCTTAGAGCATATCCATAGATCAATTTCCTGAAAGTCTTCTTTTTCAGGCTCATGGCCAGTAGGTATAAACTCATCCAAATTAGCATACAAAGCAAAGAATTGATAGGTGTTATACAGGGTGCCAAAAAATTTATTGCGTACTTCTTTTAAGCCTTCCACATCAAATTTTAAATTGTCCCAAGGATGTGCATTCACCATCATATACCAACGTATCACATCAGGTCCATAAGTAGCAAGTAGCTCAAAGGGGTCTATGGCGTTGCCTAGACGTTTAGACATTTTATTGCCATTTTTATCTAATAAAAGGCCGGTAGCTAATACGTTTTTGAAAGCTACGTGATCAAAGAGCATGACCGCTAGTACATGTAAAGTAAAAAACCACCCACGAGTCTGGTCTATGCCTTCTGCTATAAAGTCTGCTGGAAAGTGAGTAGGTATTTCGTTTGTCAACTGTTGGCTAGAATGCCCTTGCGCGTAAGGCATGGCGCCTGCATCAAACCAGACATCTACTAAATCTGGCTCTCGATACATTTTTTTACCTTTTTCGCTTACCAATACAATGCCATCTACATACGGTCTATGTAAATCTATAGTATAGTCAAAAGGCTTTTCCATCACACCAGCAGCTACTGCCCTATCTACCTCTTGGCTTAGCTCTTCTAAGCTACCTATGCATTTTTCTTCGCTATTATCTTTTGTACGCCATATAGGTAGTGGCGTGCCCCAAAAACGAGATCGACTTAAGTTCCAGTCTAGTACATTTTCTAGCCACTCACCAAAGCGTCCTTTCCCTGTAGAGGCTGGGTGCCATTTGATGGTTTTGTTAAGTGCTGTTAAGCGGTCTTTGCAAGCGGTAGTTTTAAGAAACCAAGCTGCTAGGGGGTAGTATATAATAGGTTTATCTGTACGCCAGCAGTGTGGATAGCTATGGGTGTAGCGTGCTGTGTGAAAAGCTTTGTTTTCTTTTTTCAACTTTTTTATAATCTGTACATCTGTAGGAAGGTAGCCAGGTTGATTGCGTAGGGTGTCTGGCACGTAGGCTTCTTTGACATAACAGCCTGCAAAGTCTGTAATTTGGGCTACAAATCTACCTTGACGATCTACAATAGGCAGTTCTTCTCCTTGTTGATTTTGAATAGTAATAGACGGTATCGCTTTTTGTTGGGCAAGTAGATAGTCATCTTTACCAAAGGTAGGGGATATGTGTATAATGCCCGTGCCATCTAGTGTAGCAAAGTCTGCATGTACTATATAAAAGGCAGGCCTGGAGGGTTGTACATAGGGGAGGAGTTGATAGTATTCCCAGCCTAGCATCTCTGTGCCTTGGTATTGATCTACTACTTGCCAAGGTAGGTGAGCATCCGTTTTGGTCGGTGCTTGCATGAGTGCGTTTTGCATAGAGGGCTCAAAGTAGGTAGGAAGGCATTTTTCTGCTAGTATGACATAAATAGGCAGGCCGGTGTATCGGTTATAAGTCTTTACCCTTACATAAGTAGCTTTTTGATTGATGGCTAGGGCACTGTTGGCAGGCAGGGTCCAAGGGGTAGTAGTCCACGCTAACAAATAGGTATCAGGTTTGTTTTTTAGCTGAAATTGGGCTACTATGCTGATGTCTTTGACCATTTTATAACAGCCTGGTTGATTGAGCTCATGCGTACTTAGGCCTGTGCCTGCAGCGGGTGAGTAGGGTTGTATACTGTAGCCTTTGTAGAGAAATTTTTTTTCATAAAGTCGCTTGAGTACGCTCCACAAAGCAAGTATGTATTCTTTGCTACAGGTTTTATAAGGATTTTTCAAATCTATCCAATACCCCATTTTTTCTGTAAGCGCTTCCCATTGTTCTTGATAGCGCATCACAGCCTTTTCGCAATGAAGGTTGTAATCTTCTATGCTTATCTTTTTCCCAATGTCTTCTTTAGTAATGCCTAGTTCTTTTTCTACTTGTAGCTCTACAGGTAAGCCATGCGTATCCCATCCGCTTTTGCGATCTACTTTGTAGCCTTGCATGGTTTTGTAGCGACAGAACAAGTCTTTTAAAGTGCGTGCCAGCACATGGTGTATGCCTGGAGAGCCATTGGCAGAAGGGGGACCCTCGTAAAATACAAAGGGTTGATTATTTTTTTTCTGTGCAATAGATTGTAAAAAAGTAGCATACTTCTGCCAGTCGGTAAGTATCTCTTGAGCTATTTGGACAAGATTAAGAGATGGGTAAAAAGGGTATTTTTTCATGCATGAAAAAGGTTGTTTTCACCTCAAAGGTACACAATTAAATAATCGTTTTGTGTATATTTACATTTTTTAATTATGGCTATAATTTATGTTTCATAATAGGATAATAAGTTTTTTAAAACGCAGCGCTATCCTCTCTTTAATGATAAGCTGCCAAGTAACTAGTGTAAAAAGTGCAAATGCTAATAATAAAGCAGATTCTTTAAATCTTGAAGCTAGTGCAAATAATACAGACATAGATGCCAAACCACCTTTACATAAAGCAGTAAAAGAAGATGATATTGAGGAGGTAAAAAATCTTATTCTGAACTCTGGAGTTGGTATAAATAGTCAAGACAGCTTTGGCAATACATCTTTACATCTAGCAGTATGGGAGCAAAAAATTGCCATAGTAAGATGGCTTTTAGAAAACAAAGCTGATCCAAATCTCAGGAATTTATATTATCGTGAGTTCAGGGACCATTATCATATTAAAGTTAGATATACACCACTACATCTGGCAGTAGATAGAAGCAATAGTGATATAGTACAATTTCTTCTAAGATATAGTGCTGATCCAAATTACAAGGATGAAAATACAAACACCCCACTACATTTGGCAGTAAGAAAAAGACACGCCGATATTCTTATAATAAAGAATCTTCTAAAATATGGAGCTGATCCAAACCTCAGGAATAAATTTAAAGATACAGCAATAACGCTAGCAATAAACAAAGCTATTCCAAATCTTACTATATTAGAAATGCTTTTAAAAAAGAAAATTAATCTAAACTCCAAGAGTAAATATCAAGGTAGACCATTAGATAAAGCAATAGAAAAGGGAAATATGCCTTTTGTAAAATTGCTTTTAAAATATAAAGCTGATCCAAATATAGCCCTATGTTCAGCAGCAAAAAAGGGAAATGTTGATTATATTAATGTTCTTTTAGAGTATGGAGCTGATGTAAATTGCAGGGATGAATATCAAAATACACCACTACATAAAGCAGTAGGATATGGAAATGTTGATTGTGTCCATGTTCTTTTAGAGCATGGAGCTGATGTAAATTGCAGGGATACATATCAAAATACACCACTACGTGAAGCAGTAATATGTAGAAATGTTGATTGTGTCCATGTTCTTTTAGAGCATGGAGCTGATGTAAATTGCAGGGATACATATCAAAATACACCACTACATAAAGCAGTAATGTGTAGTAATGTTGATTGTGTCCATGTTCTTTTAGAGCATGGAGCTGATGTAAATTGCAGGGATACATATTACAATAAAACACCACTAGATTTAATATTATACGATTCCTCTAATACTAATATAACTGATGCAATAAAAATTGCTTTCATAAAAAGAAAAGCAGTAAACATTTCACAAAAGAATATAGATAAAATGCTCGATAAGGCAATTTCTAAGGTTAGGTTGTCTATAATAACCGCTTTTTTAGAGCATCGCTGCAAAGCAGAAGAGTTAGAAAATCATAAAAATAGGTTTTTAATAAAAGCTATGGAAAAGTTAACTTTAAAGTCTTCTCAAATAAATCGCCAAGAATTAAAAGGAGTTCCATTACTAATAACCTATCTTTTGCAAAGTAATGCAGATCCCAATACAATAAACTTTAGATACTATGAAGCCAACTGTCCATATGAGAAGTATGATCCATCTATCTTCAACCTATTTTATAAATACCATTATGCGCAAAATATTATAAACGGATATATAAGACGCTATGAAGATGAACAAAATGTTTATATACCCAAAGACCTTGTTGCTCCTATAAGAGAATATGCTTACGGGTGGCCTAAAAAATTGAAGCCAGAAAATTTAGCAATTGTAAAAAACATACTTTTAACTATCAGTAGTTTGGCAGTAAGTAAAATCATGCCAAGCTAATTGTTTGCTTATAGTCAGCTTAATATCAAAAAAGCAAGTAATCTAAATTAGAAAGACTAATCAACTATTCTATCGTCACTCCAGTTGAAACAATTGGTACAATATGCAGTAGAAAGCTTTAGCGTTTATATTCTTTAAAGCGCTAATTCACTTATCTAGAGTTGGTTTGCTTGGGCAATATAGGTCGTTATTTTTTGATAACGAAAGCGCTTATTAACAGTGGTTAGTGACTATCTGATCTTTGTGTCGCAATAAATGGGTATGAACATTGTTACTATTAAAGTCGATACTATCTAGTAGTTCTAAAGCCTTTTTAAAGGAATCTAATAAGTGCTGTACCATAGTAGCTGAAATATTGTTTTTTACTACAATACGAAACATAGAAGTTGATAAGCTTTGGTCTGACAATAGAGGTGTTTTTTTACCAGTTAATGGATCATTAAAAACCATTTCGTAACCAGCTACATACCAGTGATGTTGTGATAAAGCATGTTGAAGATCGATGCAATTATAGCTAAGCCTGCATGCTGGATTAAGCATAGCTGCTACAACAGGCAGGCAGTTGTTATCATGTTGATTTAACATGATAAATCGCGGCTTTCCCTTGTAGGTCATCGCTGCTAAACCTGCTTGAATTTCTTTCGCATAACTCATTGTAATATGGGTATAAGCGCGATAGCCTTCTATGCCGTAACGTAAAAACTTATAATACTGTACATATACCCCACTAGCAGGTCGAGAGAAGTTTAAGGTATAAGAATCAATTTTGCCTCCAAGATAGGTCATAGAAACAGCTACATGCTCACTCAAATTTTTACGCTCTCTCCATATAACCCAGCCTGTGCCACAACAGGATACCCCATATTTGTGCCCACTAGCTGAAATAGAAAGTACATTCTTTAATCTAAAATCCCAAGGGGGAAGTGCTTTTTGAAACGGGGCAATAAATCCACCAGATGCAGCATCGACATGAATACCTATTTGATATCCCTTCTTTTGATTAATATCTTCAACTACCTCATTAATCTCCCAAATAGGATCGTACTGTCCAGCATAGTGGTTGCCCATAATAGCTACCACGCCAATGGTATGCTCATCAACAGCTTCATAAATTTTTGCTGGGTCCATAGTAAAAGTCTTAGAAGATGGCTGAATAAATCTATACCCTACATCCATATATTTGAAAAGCTTTTCCCATGCAGCCTGATAGCAAGTAGATATAACGATATTAGGTTGCTCTTTGAGCACCTCATTTTTATCGAGTTGGTGGCGTTTGGCAAACCAATTACGCCACCTAAACTTAAGGGCTAAACCTGCCAGTAAACACGCTTCTGTAGAGCCTACTGTACAAGCTCCAGGATAAACACCGTATGCCTGTAAGTCTTTTGGCTCCGGGCAGTTCCATAAATGGGCTATCATATTTACCAGCCTATCATGAATTTTATAAGATTCTGGGTAAACAGTTTGGTCAGCAAGGTTAACTTTGAGTCCCATTAAAGCTACCTCTTCTTCTTCCTCCTCGAACATAACGTTTACATAAGAAGCTGTATTCAGCTCGGGATTAAAATCTAAAAGATGATGATTATGGATGATTTTTCTGACGGCTTTAGGGCCACTGCCATAGTCCGGAATTTCGTTAGGTCTTTGTGCTAAATGCTCACTAAGCAATTCTTGGTTTATAAAATTGTTTGAATCGATGAAATGTGTGCTTTTAGCAATGCTATCTGTTCTTTTGTCTAGCTTTTTACTTTGTTTTGGAGGCTTCATGTTATAGATAACTCTAAGTAAATTTTAGAACTAAGTTAACACTTTCATACGATTTGTTCCAAATTGAGGGAATAAGGCGACTCATAGCTACATTGCAGCCAATTAGACTAATGTCCATTTTTAGATGTGAACCAGCACCAAATACAACACTTTTAAAGTGCTTTCTTTATGTGCTATTCACATGCTAAGTAACTTTTTTGATCTTGTTGATTGATAGCTAGAGGGTAGAGGCAAAAAGTTCTGTTAATCAACTTGTATTTCATATCGTATATAAATAAAGGCAGTATGTACTGGATAAATTTCCTTAAGCTGAGCTTGTATTTGTGTAGTCGTGAGTCCTTTGGCATAAAGGGCTATAATCTGATTATCTAGTTCTTGAAAACGAGTTTGGTGCTTTTTGATAAGCGGTGATTCAAAACTGCCTAGCCTATCTCTTGAGAATAGACTCTTACAGTCAGCGCTTAATATCAAAAAACTAAGTAATATAAATTAGATGTAAGGCTATATAAATCTAATTTTTGCATCCTTGAAAAAAAGAGCTAGTCGTTTTGTTAATTTTAAAAGCTGCCTACATAGATCGCTGTATAGACTGAGCAAGTGTACGGCAACTCTAGATGTTTAGTTATTAACCGAAACTACTTTTAATATGACATTTTTACGTACAAGGATTGAGTAGCATCCAAGATAACACAACGCCTGCTGTAGTAGTGCCAAAAATACGTTCTTGACTATTCTCTGGTAGTGCATTGTTAGCATTTCCAAACAGGGTTTCATTATTACCAGCAACGACTATGAGTAAACCTTCTTGAATGTATTTTTTATCTTTTTCCCAAGTTACTAGCTGCCCACTGGGGTCAAATTTTGGAGTAGCAATCTCGTTACAAGAAATTTGAAAGTGTCGCGCTTGGTTTTGTATAGATTGTTTGGGGGTAAAACAGCATAGTATTTCTTTTAAGCCACAATTTTGCAAAGCTCGGCCGTGTGCTTTTAAATTTGATTCAAGGGCTGGGAAAAAGATGTCTTTTTTAAATTGATTTTTAACTTGCATGTCAACATCTAGCCGTACTGGTGCGAGCTCGCTGAATATTACTTTTTCTAGAGGGTATAAAGCAGCAAAATTACCACCTCCAAAAGCGGGCAATAAAATTCTTGTAAATTGTTTATAGTTATTTTCATAGCAGGTAAATATGCTATCAAAACATTTTTTGTAGTAACTTTCTACAAAGCTTAGAGGAAGTTTACTGAATTCTTTGTAATGGTTTGCAATTTTGCTTTCTAACTGAATCGATGCTTTTTGATCCAAACTTGTGTTGGATCCTTTTTTATAGTCATAAATTTTTTGATAGGTTTCTCTCATGTCTTTTAGTCCAAAAGCTTTATGTTCAGATTTTGCATTTGGGCTAAAATCTAGACCGGCTACGCGTAGTATATGAATATTGCCTAACCATCCAGTGAGTAGAGACTCGGATGGGTAGCATTGGTTGAGGGCTGCATTTTTGGGTACAAAAGGGGTGGTAAAGTAAAAACTCATTACTGGGGGGTATGGTTGGTAGGTATTTGTAATATGGTCTTTATACATTTGATAAATTTCTTCATGGCCTGAAGATGTGATACCAAAAAAGTTTTGATATAGCACTGCATCATACTCTTTTTGATCTTTGCTTGTATGTGTAGGAAGACGCTTGCAGGCTAGTAGGTTAAACTGGTAGTCGTTTATACTATCTCGATAGATTTGTAGAGATTTTGCATCAAGATACCAGGCTTCTGTGCCATAATATCGGTTTATCCAAAGAGGAGGTCTGCTTTCAGGTCTATATACTGAGTTGACTAGCAGGTTGCACAATTGCTTTCTAGACAATTGCAAAGGATTATATTCTGCAGGTTTTTCTTCTATGCAATCAATGGGTTTTTCCGAAGGTCTTAGTGGATGCAGTGCTGTATCTAGGCTAGGGTTGGTAAGCGGAGATAAAAGTAGCCTTTTCCAGGTGTTTTTTAGAAGATATGTTTGTACTTGAGGCACCAAGTACGCTGGCTTTTTTAAAAAAGTAGATTCGATTTTGTCGCTATTACTTCCAAAGGTGATGTATAAACTTGATGTATCAAACATTTGGCCTAATGTAAAGTCATTAGATTCTAGATTAATTTTTTCGAATATAAAGCCAGTAGAGGCTATAGTATTTAATGCAGTGGTTATTTTCATATTGTACAGAGTATGTACCCAGGTTGCATAACGTAATTCTTTTAGCTTATTAGTGTGCATCAATCTAGCTTTATAAAGGTCAAAAGTTTCTTTTAAAGCATTTGAAAAAATTCCTTGTGTATTTAAATGCGTATCTATACAAAATGTAATTTGCTCAAATTCTTTTTCTAAGATGCACTGCCATATTAGGTTGCATGCTGCGTTATAGTTTGCTTGGTAGTACTGTTTTGGTTGATTAGGTAGCTGTGTAGTAGCGGATATTTCAGGCAGGAAACAGTGTAGGAGGTGTATATCTTTATGTGTTGATTTTGCTATAGGCTCCCACAGGGGTGTTTGGGTATAGATGGCAAAGCTGGGATAGATTTTTCCATCGGTAAGCTTAAGATGTTGAGTAGCATCTTTATTTTCTTGGGCAAATTTAGCTATAATTGCCTGATTGTGTAGAGAGTCGTCCTCTCTATAAGTAAGCAGAAGATTGATATCATAAAGGGAGCTGCCAAAGGGTGTATAGAGTTGAGTGGCTTGGGCATATTGATTATAGCTTGGATCTTTTTTTAGATTTTCGACTTCTTGAAGATCTCTCAGTACATTTTGTACTGCATCTATGCCACAATAGTTTTTATAAGAAACAGATGTGTTCGATAAAATGAGTTGCATGGATGTATGTTTGGTTGTAACAGATCTAACAGGATTCTGTAATACGTGCTCAGTGACTACGGTTGTATCTTTTTCTTGGTCTTCTTTGCTTTCTTTTTGCTCCTCAATGTCTAAAATCTGGCTAACAGGGTTTTTCTGCAGGGAAGTAGCACCTAACTTCTTACATGTGAGGTTGTCTGGATCTACTTCTAGGATATTGTTTAGTAAATGGGGATTGCTTAGTAGCCAGCCTAGTGCAGCTATAGCCAAGACTCTACCCCAATAGCCATCTAAAGAATAATCCCATGCATTGCCATTGCCTGGCAAGCTATGGGGGTCCCAGGCGTTTAAATAGAGCGTTTTATCAAGACAGCTTTTTAAAGGTTCTTGCGTACAAATAGCTGGAATATTTCCATAAGATGTATTTTTAAAATCTTTTTGATCCACATACCCAAAAACTAAATTTTGGCTCCCGATACAAGATATTTCATTAATACCAGCTTTTTTGAGTACTTCTTTATGCGCATCGTAAGATAGTTTAAAAGCAGGCAGCCATATGTCATTAATGAGACTTCCAGGATAGTTATGACTAAAAGCTCCTAATCCTATGCCAGCAAGCATGATTTTCTCAAATTTATTATGTATTGCACAAGCAAAGGTCATATCAAAGATGCCTTTGTAAAAGCTAATCAGTTCGTCTTTTTTGTCTTGCGTATAGTTTGCTAAAAAATATTGCTGATCCGGCTGTTTGGGATTATCAAAAGCTGCTCCTATCACGTTTAAAACATGTATATTGCCTATAGACTTGTTTGGATGGTAGTTTGTATCCGCATATTCGTTCGGGTCATAGAGTATACAGGGGGTTTTGGTGTAGATAGCAAAAGTGGGGGCTAGTTTTTTATGTAGTTTATAGTAGTTGGTATAAAAAGAGTTTTCATAACCAAAATATTGCTTAAGCTTGGCTTTATGATATCCTTGCACCATACTTATATTGACAGGATCTCGCTGTATGATGGTTTTTTGAAGGGTGCTTTTGAATGTTTGCGGGTCTTGTTGTGAGTCTTTGATACAGTAGACTTTGGCTGCTCTGGCATACTCATCAAAAGAGTCATGCTTTGCAAAACCTAGTGTCCAGCCTGGGGGACAAAATCCCTGATTATAGCACTCGTAGATTTTTTGGTAGTTGTTTGTGGTTGTTTCGTCTATTTCTTGATCGTTGCTTTTGACTATGTACTTATTGAAAACATTTTGTCTATCCCTATCCAAAAAAGCTTGCGTAGCAGGTATATTTTCTAATAAAAACTTATCTATGAGTAAATCTTTTTCACCTCTGGGAGATGTAAAGCTTACACTTTGATGCTGATCGCTATGAAAAGTGACATATAAGGTTTTGCCATTAAGATATTCTTGAAAATATGCTTCAAAGCTTATTTTTGTTACCTCATTGCTTCCCTTTAGTGCAACATTGTTAGATTTCTTGCTTAAAGTAAAAAAAAGTTGAAGATTAGCACCTCCACCAGATAAGTTATATACTATTTTTTCTACATTATTTAGTTTATCCTTATTATTCGTGCAAGCTTGATCAAAGCCTTTTACTATGGCAGATGTAGGGTGTAAGCTTTTCGGACCGCCTACAGGTTTATCTAAGCAAAATATGACTCTATCTATACCTTTTTGCTTAATACAATCACAAATATAGCTAAATACCTTTTCATAATTTTGTATAGTCTGCTCTTCAGGTAAGTACAAGCGCAGGATAGAGACGGGCTCCGTTTTTTGGGTTCCCGCTTTAAAGGGATTTGGTTGGTAGTAATAGGTATAAGGCGCTTCTAAAAAAAGAGCAAAACCTTTGTTGTTGCCAGCATACTCATAGAGATCGAACTCTTCGCAGGGTTCCGTTTCATAGTATACTTCAGGGTTTGGCAGGGGGTCTGTTGATGCGTTCTCTTTAGACAGCTCAGTAGCACTTATAGACCTATGAGAAGACAATAAAAGTGTTATCAAAAAAAGATTGAATATGACTTTTTGCATGGTTTATATGATTTAGTTAGAAAAATTTTCACAAAAATATTATTTTCCCGCCTGGCTCAATTTAGTTGATTTTAACAATAAACAAGATCCCAGAATAGGAAATTTAATCGGAGAAGTCATTATCTTTCTTATAGGAGAAGGCATTATCAAACTCTTTGCTACAGTAGGCAGAGCAGGCCGAGCCCTAAAGCTTTGCAGACTGGTAGAGCGAGGCATACTCACTACAGAAGAGCTAGGTGAATACATGCGCATTGTAAACAGCGTTAAAAAAAGTGCACAGCCAGCAGCCTTAGGCAAGCTTGTAGCTAAAAATCCAAAACTCTATCTTTACCTGCAAGAAGGAGGACACCTGGCTAAAGGCACTAGGCTAGCTGAAGAAGTAGCTAAAAAAGCCTCAAGCAAGATAGCTAAAGGTAGCAAGCTAATACAAAACCCATATAAAAATGTAGACCACCTTAT
>JBCCHA010000008.1:0-13446 GCA_039028995.1 Bacteroidota bacterium
GCCTCGCCGGGTCCCTCGGTGATTCCGAGGTTGGTGTAGAGGTTGGCCCTCCGAGGATCGTCTCCAATGCCCATTGGCTGAGGCTTATATTGTTAATGCTGGGGCCAATTTATCTAGTTCTTGGGTGGTGATATTTGGCTTTACATAAGCAGTGATATGGCCTAGCGTTTTGCTTAAAATTTCTGAAGATTTTTTAATACTGGCGATTTCTGATGGGCTTTTTATATGCATAAAGAGTTCAGTTTTTATAACTCAGGAATAGTTTCATTTTGTACCATATTATTGTACTGTCCCATAAATAAGTAGCTTTTTATCTGCTGAATCAACTCAAGTATAGTGCCTGTCAATATGATTAGATTGGTACCTCCAAAAAATCTACTAAAGGCTCTGGTAACTTTAAAGTAATAGGCAACTGCTGGAAGCACTGCGATTAAAGCCAAAAAGAAAGACCCAAAAAGCGTAACTTTACCCAGGACACTGTCTATATAAGCAGCCGTGTCTCTACCTGGCTTTACATTAGAGATAAAAGCATTTTCTTTTTTTAAGCTAC
This sequence comes from Bacteroidota bacterium, assembly GCA_039028995.1. Classification (GTDB taxonomy): domain Bacteria; phylum Bacteroidota; class Bacteroidia; order Cytophagales; family Amoebophilaceae; genus JBCCHA01. The sequence goes on from JBCCHA010000008.1 coordinate 551, forward strand.
TTACTATTTCAGAGACATTGAAAAAAATAGCTACGTAAAAATATGTACAGCCAAAAACTAATATAGCTAAAAACAAGTTGTACTGCCATCCAGTATCATCAGACATTATCGTCTCTATTGTGGCTGCCCATTCACTTTTATCACGTAGCAAACGCCCTAAAAGACGAGGGGAAGTAGAGAGCATACCAGCCATAATAATAGGCATAACTCCTGCTGCATTTACTTGCACTGGCAAGTATTCACCTCTGCCAGTATAAGTCAGTGCATTGAGACCTACAAATTGCCTTGCACGTTGTAAAGGTATTTTTCTTACTGCTCTTGTTATTGCAATGATACTCAGCGTGATAAAGAAAAGCACTACAACTTCTATAACAAATATCAGCATACCACTTACCTGAGATACCTCCTGAGTAATAGAATTAGGAAGAGAGGCGAGTATACCACTAGTAATAATTACGGAGCTTCCATTGCCTATTCCTTTTTCCGTAATCCTATCAGCAAGAAACACACAAAACATAGTGCCGGTAGTAAGCACAATAAGCCCAAGTAATAAAAATTCGTACCTAGATATGAATAAAGCCTGTTGGGGCACTGATCTAAGTAAATAAGGAATCGCTTGCAAAGGAGCCACAAAACACGCTAACAAACGCGTAATCTGACTTAGTTTATTTCTACCTGATGGACCTTCTTTTTGTAATCTTTGAAAATAAGGTAGATTGCGAGAGGCAAACTGTATAAAAATAGAGGCCGAGATATAAGGATATATACCTAAAGCAAGCACGGAATAACTCGTTAAAGAAGAACCTAACAACCTATCAAGCCATGCTATAATACCTGTGGTATTATGTTGAAAAAAAACAGAATGATCTACGCCAGGCAATAACAAAAGCCTGCCAAATAAGTATATGGAAACGAATATAACAGTGTTGTATATACGGCTAGTGAGCTCTTTCACAAGGAAGACATTGCGTAATTTCGCTAAAAATTTTATCATCTTAGTTTAAAATTATAACCTTACCACCTACTTTTTCTATAGCAGCCTTAGCACTTTGAGAAAATTTGTAGGCGGCTACTGTTAACTTAGCCTTTAACTCACTATTTCCATTGCCCAGTATTTTATAACGCCCTTTGCCAATAAAACCACTAGCACGTAACACCCCAGCATCTATGTGCGTTGTATTTAAGCTTTCTGAAAGACGCTGCAGCCTATCCAAATTGATAGGCTTATAAAAAACACGAGCTATATTTTTGAAGCCAAACTTAGGCACCCTTCTCTGCAAAGGCATTTGTCCACCCTCAAAGTGAGGACGAGTTTTATAACCAGTACGGGCCTGTGCCCCTTTATGACCTTTGGTAGAAGTACCTCCCCTTCCACTTCCCTGCCCTCTACCTATTCTTTTTTTCTTAGCTACAGAACCTTTAGCCGGAGTAAGTTGATGAAGTTTCATAATATAATGATAGTATAAGTTTGATTGTTAACAGCTATTTATCCATTAAAAACTTTATCTAAAGAAATCCCACGCCTACGCGCAACCATAAGCGGATCCCAAAGCTGCTTAAGGGCAACAAAAGTAGCCCTTACCAAGTTGTGAGGATTGTTAGACCCTAATGACTTAGCTAGGATGTTTTGTATGCCTACACTCTCTAAAACTATTCTCACTCCTGCACCTGCTATAACACCGGTACCAGGAGAAGCTGGCCTAAGCATTACTTTCGCTCCTTGAAACTTACCCACTACCTTATGAGGAATAGTACCACGCTGCATAGGAACTTTAATAAGATTTTTACGTGCATCATGACTAGCCTTTCTAATAGCAGGACTGGTTTCTTTAGATTTACCTGTACCAAAACCCACTATTCTTTTTTCTGGGTTAAACACCACCACAAGTGCCCTAGATCGAGGGGTTCTCCCCCCTTCTACTACTTTAGATACCCTATCTATAGCCACTACCTTTTCACCAAAATCTATCTGACCAACTTTTATTTTTTCTTTTTGATTCCTCATAACAATTTAAAATTTAGTGTTTAAGCCCATTCTGGCTTGCAGATTTTGAAAACTCCTTAATTACCCCATGATATGGATACCCAGAACGATCAAACACTACTTGCGTAATGTTTTTTGCAAGTGCCCTTTTCGCCAAATCTTCAGCCATTTGAATCGCATGCTTGATACTCTTACCTTTAAGTTGTAAAGAATTACCAGATAAGACTGTATGCCCCCTATCATCGTCTATAAGCTGAGCATAAATAGCACGATTCGTTTTATATACCGAAAGGCGAGGGCGATCAACTGTCCCTTTTATTCTTTTTCTTATTCTTAAATGTATACTACGCCTTTTTGCCTTTTTCTTATTTTTTATAGATAACATAACACAATATTATTGCTCAAAAGAATTTACTTACCAGCCGTCTTACCAAGCTTTCTCCTTACTTTTTCACCCAAGAAACGTATCCCCTTACCCTTATAAGGCTCAGGCTTTCTAAGTGATCTTATTTTGGCAGCAACTTGGCCCACTAACTGCTTATCATTACCCTCAATATGTATAATTGGATTTCTACCCTTTGCCACCTCAACCGTACCACTAATTACAGGTGGAAGCCCAAAGTATATCACATGAGAATACCCCACATGGATTTCAAGTATATTATTTTGCACCCTAGCCTTATAGCCCAACCCCACTAACTCCAAGCTCTTTTTATAACCCTGCGTCACACCAACCACCATATTCTGAATCAAACTGCGGTATAATCCATGCAAAGCCTTATCCTGCTTATAATTACTGGATCTTTTCACCACAATCTCATCACCCTCAGTCTTGAGAGCTATATTCGGATTGATATACTGAGAAAGCACGCCCCTTGGCCCTTTGACTATGGCCACATTATCTTTATCCATATCAACAGCCACCCCCCGAGGGATCTTTATAGCCTTATTACCTATTCTTGACATACCATTTTAATTACTAAAAAACATAACATAAAACTTCACCCCCAATATTTTTCTTCCGAGCCTCCTTGTCACTCATCACCCCCTCAGATGTTGATAACACAGCAATGCCAAGCCCATTGCACACATGAGGAAGATCGCTAGCCTTACTATATTTACGCAAACTAGGCTTGCTTACCCTCTCCAGCCTTACAATAGCACTCTGCTTAGTTTCAGGATTATACTTAAGTGATATCTTTATATTTTTTTGCCCCTTTTTAGGATCTAAAACCTTATACCCTTGAATATAGCCCTTATCATGCAATACCCCTATAATGCTTTCGCCCATATTTGAGCTACTTACTTCAAGGACACGGTGACGTGCATGTATAGCATTCCGTATACAAGTCAACAAATTAGCTATAGGATCTGTAATCATATTCTATTTTTTAAAAAAGAAGTGTTTGGCAAGCAAAAATAGCATCTTTTCTACAAAAACCAATAAAAATCAACTCTTACCAAAACCCCAATCACCCCTTATACACCCACACAATCAACATGCATACACCACCAACGCATAAAAAAACTATATAAGCGTAAACTCCTTCCCCCTTAAAAAAAATACTAAAAAAACAAACACAACCTCTTATTTGTGCTACTCCAGCAACATATACTATATTTGTCCCCCACAACAAAAACTCATAAAATGCAAAAAAAAACACAATCCTCAGGCTATTCTGCCGATAGCATACAAGTCTTAGAAGGACTAGAAGCCGTACGCAAAAGACCCTCCATGTACATTGGAGACGTAGGCACCAGAGGATTACATCATCTTGTATGGGAAGCAGTAGACAACAGCATAGACGAAGCCCTAGCCGGCTATTGCAATGAAATCACAGTACACATACATCCTTCAGGAGGCATTAGCGTGACAGACAACGGAAGAGGCATACCTGTAGGCATGCATGCCAAAGAAAAAAGATCTGCCTTAGAAGTAGTCATGACCGTACTTCACGCAGGCGGTAAATTTGACAAAGGCACCTACAAAATATCCGGAGGCCTACACGGCGTAGGTATCTCCTGCGTTAACTTCCTCTCCTCCAAATTTAAAGTAACCGTACACAGAAACCACACTACCTATGAACAAAACTACGAAAAAGGCAAGCCACTACACCCTGTACAAGAAGTAGGCACTACCCACAAAACCGGCACCACAGTATATTTCGAGCCCGATGACACCATCTTCACCACAACCACCTACCAATATGACACCATTGCCGCACGCCTTCGCGAGCTCGCCTACCTCAACCCCAAGATCAAACTCAACCTTGAAGACCTTAGGGCAACTAGCCAAGAAAATCAAATTGCTTTAATACAAAAAATAGAAGAAGAGCAAGCCACCCAAGAAGAAACCAAAGCAACTAGCACACAACAAGAAAGCAAACCACCCAAATCAGCCACCTTTTACTCAGAAGCAGGACTCACTGAGTTCGTAACCCATCTAGATAGCAACCGAGAAAGCCTAGTAGCACAACCCATTTATGTAGAGGGCAATAAAAACGAAGTAATAGTACAAGTAGCCTTTAGCTACAACACACTCTTTACAGAAAACATCGCCTCCTACGTAAACAACATAAGCACCATAGAAGGAGGCACACACGTAGCTGGCTTCAGAAGAGCACTAACCCGCGTACTCAAACTATACACCGAAAAGTCCGGCCTGCTAGAGCGTGCAAAAGTAACCATTACAGGAGACGATTTTAGAGAAGGACTTACAGCCGTCATACACGTAAAAGTCCCAGAACCTCAATTTGAAGGCCAAACCAAAACAAAGCTAGGCAACAAAGAAGCTCTAGGGGCAGTAGACACCTGCGTAAGCGAAGTCTTACAAACCTATCTAGAAGAAAACCCACAAACAGCCACAACCATCATCAAAAAAGTTATCCTAGCAGCTCAAGCAAGACAAGCCGCACGCAAAGCACGCGAAATCGTACAGCGCAAAAGCGAACTCTCATCAACCTCCCTACCTGGCAAGCTAGCAGACTGCTCAGAAAAAGACCCCGCCCTAGGCGAAATATTCCTTCCAGAAGGAGATTCCGCAGCAGGCACCTGCAAACAATGCAGAGACCGTAAGTTTCAAGCCATACTACCTATTAGAGGTAAAATACTCAATATAGAAAAAGCGCAAGAGCACAAAATGTATGACAATGAGCAAATTAGAAACATCATCACAGCCCTAGGAATAAACTTCGGTACCAAAGAAGATAGCCGAGCTATGGATACAAGCAAACTACGCTACCATAAAATCATCATCATGACCGATGCAGACGTAGACGGTAGCCACATCAGCATACTACTACTCACCTTCTTCTTTAGATACACACCCGAAATTATACAAAAAGGCTATCTATACCTTGCACAACCCCCCCTATTTCTTGTAAAAAAAGGCACACAAGCAATTTATTGCTGGAACGAAGAAGAACGCGACCAAGCATTAAAAAACTTTCAACAAGAAGGAAGCAAACCAAATGCCATATTAGTACAACGCTATAAAGGCTTAGGAGAAATGAATTCCGAACAGCTTTGGGAAACTACTATGGACCCAGAAAAAAGAACCCTAAAACAAGTCACCATCGAATCCGCCACAGAAGCCGATTACTGGTTTTCAATACTCATGGGCGACACCATCGCACCAAGGAAAAGCTTTATTGACAAATATGCCACCTATGCTAATCTAGATGTCTAACACAGCATACACACCACACATAATATCCTAAAAACCACCATATCACTCATCAAGCCTAGCTGAATCACCCCCTTTACCATTCAATCTAAAGAAAAAAGCCAATCGCAAAACTTTCCAAAAAGAAATTACCCCACATCAAAAGCAACCCCAAAAAGCACCAAAATTGCATCACCTACTTGTAGAAAAACACTACAAATAGCCCAAAACGCAACCTTCCCTAAATTTAATCATCAACACCCCTTTAAAATATTTTTTAGCCAAGTCGCTTTTGCTAATTTTGTGCACCTAAACACAACATACCAAATATGTTTCACACACATTATGACCTTATAGTAGTAGGACTAGGCCACGCCGGTGCAGAATGTGCCCATGCAGCAGCCAAAATGGGTGCCAAAGTACTAGGCATTGACCCCAATAGAGGCTTTGTCAAAATGTCTTGCAACAACGCAATAGGAGGCATAGCCAAAGGCCAAATAGTACGCGAAATAGATGCACTAGGAGGCCTGCAAGGCATCATAGCAGATCGCTCCACCATTCAATTTCGCATGCTCAACCAATCAAAAGGCCCCGCCATGTGGAGCCCAAGATCACAAAACGACACCCTAGTATTTGGCACCACCTGGCAAAAAGCCCTAGAAACCTTGCCCAATCTAGACTTTTGGCAAGACATGGTCCATAGCCTCATCATCAAACAAAAAAAAGTAGCAGGCATAAAAACAACCTCAGGCATTGAAATAAAAAGCAAAGCAGTAATACTTACCGCAGGTACCTTTTTAAATGGCCTCATCCATATAGGAAAAAGAACCTTTGGCGGAGGAAGAATAGATGAAAAAGCCGCTTTAGGCATTGGAGGACAGCTTTTGGAGCATGGCTTTGAAATAGGCAGAATGAATACAGGCACTCCGCCTCGTGTAGACGGACGTAGCATTAACTACAGCAAAATGCAAGAGCAGCCCAGTGACGCCCAAAAAATCCAATTTTCCTTTCTTGACCACCGAGCCCATCAAACCCTACCCCAAAAAAGCGTGTACATCACATGCACCAACCCCATTGTACATGAATTTCTTGCGAAACAATTTCATCACACTCCTAATTTGAATGGCAATGTAGAAGGTAAAGGACCAGAGTATTGTATTTCCATAGAAACTAAAATTAAACGTTTTAGTAACAAAAAACAGCATCAAATCTTTGTACAACCTATGAGTGCCTCTACCTCAGAAGTGTATTTAAACGGATTTACCACTGCTTTTCCAGAAGAAGTTCAATATCAAGCTCTTCAAAAGATAGATGGTTTTGAAAATATAAAAATGTTCAGGCCTGGCTACACGGTTGAGTACGATTATTTCCCCCCTACTCAACTTAAACTAACCTTAGAGACTAAGCTTATAGAAAACTTATATTTTGCAGGACAAATCAATGGGACTACAGGCTATGAAGAAGCAGCTTGTCAAGGCCTGATGGCCGGCATTAATGCCTATTTAAAAATTAAAAATCAAGCTCCTTTCATTTTAAAAAGGTCCGAAGCTTACATAGGCGTACTCATTGACGATCTAGTGCACAAAGGCACTCAAGGCGACCCTTACAGAATGTTTACCTCCAGAGCAGAACACAGAATGCTATTGCGTCAAGACAATGCCGACTTACGCCTTACAGAAAAAGCCTATCAAATAGGCCTAGCTAGCCAAGCACGCTATCAAAAAATGACAACTAAGCAAAACGAAACAAAAGCCCTTATACAAAAACTCACACACACTAAAATAACCCCTACGCAAATCAATCCACTACTTAATACACTCAAAAACAGCCCCATATACGAAAGCCAAAGCCTATATCAACTCATCAAACGCCCCCAACTCAACCTCCATCTACTAGCAGGCTCAACACCCACCCTAAAAAGCATGTTCGCCCCCTATACAAAAGAAGTACTCACACAAGCAGAGATACAGATTAAATATGCAGAATATTTAGAAAAAGAAAAAATACTAGTCAAAAAAATGGCTGAATTAGAAAACTACCCTCTACCTTATGATCTAGACTATCAACTTATCAAAAATATTTCTAACGAAGCCAAAGCAAAATTACAACACATTCAACCCACCACCCTAGGAGCCGCCTCCCGCATTAGTGGCGTTTCCCCTTCAGACATCGCTATTCTTATGATTTATTTAGGTAAATAGATCCTATTTCTACATATTTGTATACCAACAACAAAACATAATCCTAAATCTCTTATGTTTACTCAACTCTCTTTTCTTATAAATATACCTTTCGTATTACTACTAATGATGCTAGCTACAGGTCCAGTATTATACGCAAAATTCTGGCATAAATATTACGCCTTGATAGCCATCAGCCTCGGTGCGCTAGTAGTAGGCTATCACATAGCTATACTTGGCGAACTACATGAACCCATAGAAGCCCTAGCCGATTACATTCAATTTATAGCTCTAATAAGTGCACTATACGTTACAGCAGGAGGTATTTTGATCCATGTAAACACCCCAGCCACCAGCACCTCCAACCTACTCCTATTATGGCTCGGAGCCATACTCTCTAACCTCATCGGCACCACTGGCGCCTCTATGCTACTCATCAGACCATTTATCAGAATCAACAAACCCCATGTGGAACCTTATCACATGGTTTTTTTTATATTCATGGTAAGCAACATAGGCGGAGGGCTTACTCCTGTAGGAGACCCTCCCTTATTTTTAGGCTTTCTGAAAGGCGTTCCCTTTTTTTGGACACTTTGGAACTGCTTTCTGCCCTGGTTTACAGCACTTTGCTTACTAAGTATCATTTTTTACATCATTGATCAACATCATGCCTCCCAAAGAGCTAAAATCAAGCCTAAATCTAAAACCAGCAGAAAAACGAAAATGACTATTCAAGGGAAAGGTAATTTTATGCTGCTTTTCATGATTGGCATAGCCGTATTTTTAGATCCCGATATAGTAAATTGGATACCTAGCTTAGAAATAAACCATCACCATTACTCATTTGTCAGAGAGATTATACTAATTGCCATAGCCATGATAGCCTACTTTTCTGCAGACGCTAGCCTATTAAGAAAAAACAACTTTTCGTTTGGCCCTCTTAGAGAAGTAGTATACATCTTCTTTGGACTTTTTGGGACGATGATACCAGTATTAGTGCTTATCAATGATTTTGCCAAATCAGAAACTGGCCAAAACCTAATCAACCCCCATACCCTATATTGGGGCGTAGGTAGCCTATCGGCTTTTTTAGACAACGCTCCCATCTACCTCACCTCTCTAAAAGCTGGCACAGCATCTCAAGGACAAAGTGTAATACACTTTGCAAAACATACCATTTCATACCTTAGAGCCATATCCGTAGCCGCTGTATTTTTTGGTGCCATGAGCTATATAGGCAATGCACCAAACTATATGGTACGCAAAATAGCAGAAGAAAGCGGAATCAAAATGCCCTCTTTCCTAGCCTACCTCACCAAATTTGCCATACCTTTTTTACTACCCATATTAGGACTAATATGGCTACTATTTTTTGTAGCCACTTAAAAAAGTTCAATTAATTCCGTTTTATAACTTATATTAGTTACCCTTAAGCTAAGTTATCTAGAACAACCCTTTAAATCTAATACCAATCATGAAATATATTGCAATAGTTGCTTTCTTGCTCAGTAGTTTACTAACTAACCATATTCAAGCTGGAAGAGCTGGCTATTATGAATCCTCAAGGCCTAAATATTCGCATCATAAAAAACAAAAAAAAGCAAAAAATATAATAGGATTTTTTGGCATTTTTTCAATTAGCATAATAGTGTTTTATGTAAGAAATGAACGATATTTATCCAAGCAAAAAACAAATTTAGAGATAGATATTTCAAACTATCATAATAATGAAATAGGCAAATTAGTAGACGATGCAAAAAATTTAAATACTACACTAGACTTGAATAATTTTTTACATGATTACAGCAAGAAAATAGTAATATTAGAAGTTAAAAAAGAAAATTTATTAGCAAAAACAAAAAAGCTATTCCCAAGTAATCCACCTATTATTAAAAATTGTAAAGAAGAAGTAGCAAGTGCTTTAAGATCTAATTGGAATAGCATCATGCCATTTAGCAATGAGATAAAAATTGAAAACATTTCTGACATGATAAATCTAGATGCTATGTTAAAAACATGTTTGGATCATAGCAAAGCAGTTAATGAAAAACTCACTCAACTCTTTCCTAATGAAACGAATTTGTCACTATCTACAGATGATAAAATTACACTAAATATGATCATAAAAAAACATGAAGATCATATAGAATATTTATTGAACAATATGCTTAAAGTAAAAAATTATACTCTTTCGCTGATTAAAACTTGGGGTAAATCTTTATTAAATAGTGCAATTAATAATTATATAGCAGAGGGGCCTATTATTAACCAAAGAGCTTGTATACTTCAAAAAAAAGCAGATCAGCTACTGAATAATAATCAGTCAATGATTAGGAATTGTACAGATGCCTTAAACGAATTGCTTCAACAAATTGAAAATACTCCAGATAAGCAAGCATATTTGGTCAATGAGATACGTATAAATCTTGGCCAAGCTTTTGATAAAATATTTCCTAAATTTGATGAAAGTAAGTTTGCGTATGCTAAGTAGGCCAAATAAAACTAATTGAAAGCTTTTTTAATAAGATAGTATAAAAAAATCGAAAAATTTTCAATTTTTCCGTTATCATTGTTGTAATCATCAAACTTCTACATCCCCTTTTTATAAAACACATTATGCACAACCGTTTGATTTCTTTTTACTACACAGCTTTACTATCCCTAGTATCTCTAAGTACAGCTTTGCAAGCTGCTCAAAATCAACAAGCTAATGAGGAAATTAAAGAACAGTCAAATCTTACATCACCTTATGGCACTCAAGCAAAAGAAGATAACATTATTACCATTTCTTGTGAAGAGATAGATACAAATCCCGATCATAATGATTTGGAGACTTTCAATAGCTTAAGAAACTCTATCTTGTGTCTAGATTTAAAAGCACATACCTATAAGTACCTTGATGAAATACATAAATTAGATGGAAAGATTAAAAAGATTAAAGAAAACCCAAAAGAGTTGCAAAAAATGATCTGTAAAACAAATGTTCATCATTGTTATAGCTACTTGCTTTCACATGTTATTGATAAAAGTTCTAGTTTCTGGAAAGAATTATTTAAAAAATCTGATCAAGATGCTATGCACTACGCTGATGAATCGTTTTTTGTGCGTCTTTGTGACGGATTTTGTCCTATGATTGGTTTCAAGCTTAACCAAGCAAATAAGATTTATGATTTTTTTGTTCCTTATATGGTACAACCTCTTTTACAAGCAAATAGTCATCATCATCAAGAACGATTAAAGGAGTTACTGTTTAGGTATTGTTACAGTAAACTTCAAGACTTGCATACTGAGCAAAAGCACGTTGCTGATACTAGTTGTACAACAACGCCTCATGATGAGCTGAATACTGAAGTGGCTTCTCTCAATATATCTACTGATTTTTATTCCAAAATATGGAAGGATGATGATTTGAAACTTGTTTTAAGTCAAAAAGAAGTAACTGAATTAAAAAAAATTACTAATGAACTTCCTAGGTATGAGCAAAAAAAATCTGACAACATTAGCATGTCTTTGCAAGCAGTATTTTTAACCCTAGGTTTTCAGTATGCTTGTATCAATAATATGAAAGGATAGGAAACGATTTTGAAGGTACATACAATCAACTAAATGTTGTGTATTTTCACTAAAGCTCATTTTTTATGGCCGTCAAGTAGTCATACTATTTTTTAAACTTGACTTTGCTTTAAGATAGAATCAAGCACTGGTATCTTCTATATAGATTACCTTACGTGGGGTAAAAAAACTTGCTCGTCAATAACCAATAATGTATTAGCAAACTGATAAAAAAATATAGACAAGCACTTTTCCTAAAAAATTTTACTTCAGGCTAGTTTTTATGTAAAAAGCAATAAAATATTCTTTAAAAAAGAAAGCTAGCAATAATAAGAGCTATATCGCGTGGCAGATTAAGTGTTTTTGCCAACTCAGATTCTTCAAGTAAACGAGTTGTTTTTTCTTCCTCTGTTAAAGTGGCCTTAAAAACAAGCATTGTGTCTTCTACCCCAAAGTCTAATTCATCAAAATTTGTTTCAAGGTATTTATCAAAATCTACATGGCAAATTTGATCATCTAGCAGATCAATTTTTTGGTGATCAATTTGAGAGTCTTCGGCATAAAAAAGTGTAGTTCCAGTAATAAAAATAGTGCTAAAAAAATGATTTTTATGTAGTTTACCCTCACCTATATCGCCTACTAAACTTAATGAATGTACGTATTGTACTTGATAACCTAACTTCTTTAGCTTTTTTTTATTTATTTCTTCGATCAATTCAGAAAAATTAGATTCTTGCCCAACATCCATTTTTTCTTTCATTAATAGCGAAAATTTTAGTCTAGGCAATGGAATATCTAATTTTTCATTATGCGTCAGACCCTGCAATTTCAGTGTTTTACCTAAATTTATTAATTGATAAGGAGATAAACAATATTTCTTATATGGCTCATAAACAATTACATTTATTTTTGCATAATCATCATCTTTGATATTCGAATTATCCATGCTTTTTTCGCTAAAATTCAAGGCATTAGTATTTTGTTGTGTATCTACAGCCTTAGCTGCATGGGTAGCATGATAAGGGAATAAAGAAAGTACTAAGGTAAGAAATGATACTTTTTTCATATTTTTTAGTTTGAAATTTACTTGCAAATATATAAAAAATTATCTTTAAAAGAAAAAATTTGTACTCCATTTACAAATCTGTATAAGTAACTTTTTAGACTAAGTGCATAGTCTGATACCCTCTGCCACAAATTATATAATAAAACGATTAATGGCAGCATTACAATTAGCCAAAAGCTATCTCTATTTGTTAAATATATCCATAAATGCCAAATACAAAAACTTTAAATCCGTTTCTTTATTTCGGAAATCCACTTTTTAGGGGCTAATTCAGATAACTTAGCTTAAATTCTCGATTTTTTGACCCAATCTTGATCAAAAATTACTAAATCTCCACTCACATTCTCTCAAATACAAATGGAAGTTTTCCCCTTGGAATCTCATTAAATTTCCAATGCGGTTGATGCAGTTATTTTTAATAGTAAACTCCTTACTATGATTAACGAAAAA
>JBCCHA010000009.1:0-13429 GCA_039028995.1 Bacteroidota bacterium
GAGGCTACTTTAAATTATCTGTAAATAACTAAAATAACCCTTAACCTCAACCTAATTAATACTACAACTAATTTTTATGATGCAAACACAAGCACCAGATCAACCAACCCAAAAACTACACTACCAAATAAAGCCCCATAAGAAAAAATACAATAACAACTTTCAACACCACTTATCCAAAAACACCCAACCCATTTGCAAGAACTAAATAATCACACTATAACCCCTTATGCCAAACCACTCACAAATACAAGATCAGCGTGACGCAAAATCCTCCTTATGAAAGCCAAAAATAAAGTACTACATGCTGGTTATAAATACTTACACAAAAGGGATTAGAACATATACTTATCACCTGTAGCCCACCTAAAAGGCTTTAAAAAAGCCATTGAAGCAATGTATCCTCAAACCAAAATACAGTTATACATTGTGCATATGATAAGTAATGGTACAAGTATGTAGGTTACAAAAATGAAAAAAAATTATCCAGCGCCTTAAAAAATATATCAAGCCCTACATAGGAAGAAGCACGGCTTGCATGAGATGATTTTCAAATTAAGTGGAAAGAAAATATACCTATATCGTGTCTGTATGGGAGTGAAATTGGGCGTATTTGACTATTTATTTTGCTTTTTGTGCTTGAAAGCAAGGGTTTGAAGGGTTGTTTACTTGGCATTCGAACGTATATCTAAAAAATGCCCTATGCCTATCGCTGATTGTTAATTTGGGTATCAATGGGTTTTTCATTGAGTTTGGTGCGTTTTATTTGTGTGTATATTCCAAGTGCTATGCCTAATGCTACTACTCCTGCTACTATCGATATGAAATAGTAGTAGTTTAGACTATCGTTTTCTTGCCTGCTAATTTTCTCACTAATAGAGCTTGCGTAAATATTATTAAGTTCATTTTGTGTCCGCATTATCTTTTTTCTATCTTCTACTATTTTTTGGCATGTATTTTCCATGCTTTGCACGTACTCATCTTCTATTTTTTTAAGCTCATTAAGTAAGTCATCTTCTGTTTTTTTTTGAATTTCCTTTTCGTTGTAAAACTTCAGTAGCTTTTGCTATTGTTTCTTCTTCCAAGTTGTCTAGTTTTTTTACATATACTTGTTTTTGTGCTGCGTTCAGATTTTGATTATGCACTACAATTTTTTCTCTATTTATAGTCTTTATATCTTTTACCCTGCCGGTACTGGATTTGGTAGAAGATATAAAGATAACCAAGAGTATATGAGGTAAAATATATTTAAGCATTGTAAATCACTTAAGTTTGTAAGGCAAATTTAGCAGATGTACCCTATCTACTCAATAACTATTTTGACGCTTTTTTATGTTATCTGATCAGTCTACTATTATCGCACTTGCTACGCCTTTAGGCAAAAGTGCCATTGCCGTCATTAGGCTTTCAGGGCCTAGTGCCATTGCTTTGGTCAATAATGTGTTTAAAGGTAAAAATCTATTGACACAACCTGCCCATACTGTGCATTTTGGGTGTTTGCATGAGCGCGGAAAGGTAGTAGATGAAGTGTTGGTGACTTTATTTAAGGCGCCTCGCTCTTTTACCAAAGAAGACAGTGTAGAAATCTCATGTCATGGCTCCCCTTTTATCATACAAAAAATCATTCAACTCCTTATAGATCAAGGTGCTAGGCCAGCTAAGCCTGGAGAGTTTACCCAAAGGGCATTTTTGGCAGGTCGATTTGATTTGAACCAGGCAGAGGCAGTGGGCAATTTGATTGAGGCAGATACCGCACTTGCTCATCAGGCCGCTTTACATCAGATGAGAGGCGGTTTTTCTCATCAGCTTAGGGAGCTCAGAGGGCAATTGATACACTGTGCAAGCATGTTGGAGTTAGGACTGGATTTTGCTGAGGAAGATGTCGATTTTGCTAGTGAAAATGAGCTGGGCGATTTGCTCAAAACCCTTATGAGCCATATTCAGGCACTCATAGAAAGCTTTAAGCTAGGCCATGTCATCAAAAGTGGCGTAGCCACTGTCATTACAGGCAAGCCGAATGTAGGCAAGTCTACTTTGCTCAATGCGTTGCTAGGCGAGGAAAAAGCCTTAGTGTCTAATATAGCTGGGACTACGCGAGATGTGATTGAAGAAGCAATTACCTTAGGCGGAGTGTTGTTTCGGTTTATGGATACAGCCGGCCTGCGTAAGGCTAGTAATGCCATAGAGGCTATGGGGATTGGCAAGGCTAAAGAGAAAATACAATCTGCACAGCTTATCTTGCATCTATTTGATTTACACAATGAAAAGCCTGCCTACATTGCCGAAAAAATCCAGGCGCTTTATAAAGGTGAAACCCCTTGTATAGCTATAGGCAATAAAGTAGATCAGATTCCTGAAAAATTGCAAAAGGTCTATAGCCAAATGGATATGGTATTGATAGCTGCGAAAAAAAAGCAAAATCTAGCAGGGCTTAAACACGCCCTTATTCAAAAGCTAGCCCTTAATAAAGTTTCTCATGCACAAACTATAGTAGTCAACACCCGCCACTATCACAGCTTATGCCAGAGTAAAAAAGCTTTGGAAGAAGTAATGGAAGGCTTACACAAAAAGGTTAGTCACGAGTTGGTAGTCCTGGATATTCGCAAAGCATTGCATCATCTCGGTGAAATTACCGGGGAGATTACTACAGAAGATTTACTCAGCAATATTTTTAGTCAGTTTTGTATTGGCAAGTGAGGCGCTATATAGTATTTTGTGTAAGTAAATTTTTCGTTTTTAATTAGACTGAGTCTATTTGTTACTATTTTTTATATTTAAGGACAATATAATGTTTTATTGTAAAATTTTTTGTTACGTCAACAAACATAAAGCCGAAACCATTTTCTGATTGACATCAACTTTTGTTGATTTTTTTGTGAATGCTTGGCTATTCGCAAATAACAAAATATGACTAGAAAAATTGTAGGCTATACTTTTTTTGGAATTTTAAATCTAGATTTCTAGTTTTAGTGTTGAAATGGTTTTTTTGAAATAAATCGTTGAATATTCTTATGACATATGCTAAGCATAGAGAATTTACTGCATTGAACGATGCAATGGTAAAAAATTACATAGAAAAGGTTTCTATTGATCATTGTTCCTTCCCTGTAAGTCGCCCTTTAGACCATACGATGGATATGGATATAGATGAATGGGCTAAGGGTAAGATACCTTTTCATATTTTGAGAGATTGTATTAAAGAGGGTGTAAAGATTGAGGTTCATGGTATCTATCCTGATTTTTTCCCCTTGTTCAATAAGCACTTGGGTATTGCAGATGTACAGAAAATACGTTTTGGTTACAATACTTCGAAGAAATTATATAACTATGTTAGGCCTCATTTCTTTTGGTGTAAAAGATCTTTTGATACTAAGACGTTTCTTGTTATAGCCGTAATTCCGGGTAGGGATTATGTATTGCAATATGCTAGTTTGTTAAGGCATAATTTGAGTTTACTGACACGGGATTATGAGAATTATTTTACTATTTATCGATACCCTCATTTGGAGGACGCCATAGCAGATTGGTCTGGTTTACATAATGGTTTTATAAAGCCGAAGGATTTGGTTGTGCTAGGTTTTGTAGAAGAGTTGCAAGAGTATTTTATCAGGAACAAGGGGTTTTCTAAATTTGCTAAAATTGGGGATTTTGAAAATAGCTTTTATAGAAGTAGAAGATATCGTGTCAAAAACAGCGTGGTCAATTTTTTAACAGTGAAATTCAGCTTTTGGGGTTGTATTAGTGGTAAAATTGCACAATGTATTTGTCAACTGGGGGCTAGGGAAATTATTTATATAGGCAAACTAGGGGCACTTAGGAGTATTGAGGATGTGTATAGCCGAATTTTTTCTCCTACGCAGTACTATATTGCGGATTATACTAATACCCTTCCTCCGATTAAGGTAGTGAATCCTTTTGTATCTTATTTTCCTCATCTTGATTCTCGAGCACATGTTTCTGTTCCTACTGTTGTAGAACAAGACTACAAGCAAAGAACATGTATTGAGGACTTGCATGCCCATTCGATTGATAATGAGATTTCTCAAATAGCTCTTGCTGTGCATGAGTTCAATGAAAAAAACAATAGTGAGATGTGTTTTTCTTCTATAGATTTTGCCACTGATTATTTGCGTAAGATTGACGAAAAAAATCTACTTAATCCATTTTATTTGATCAATAAGAGAAGTTTCCAAGCTAAGGAAAAGAAACGTATGATGCTTCAAGAAATAGGCACACATTTTTTTGCTTACCTTGATAAGGCAGTCGCTTGAATACCGATTATTTCTTTATTAATCTCAAGATTACGTTGATGCAACCATTGATTGTAGTGGGTTATGGTTTTGATTTAAAAGAGGGGAGCTATTTTTTATTGGATGATCAATCGATGGTTCCTACTCGCAGAAGTAAGATGTATTTACAAAGTAAGTTGCTGTATTTGACAAGGTCTCATATACTGCATTGCACGGGGCGTTATCATTTAGCTACCCATACGCCTCAAGCTTGCCCTGCTCAAGCGGTTCTTTATTCTAATACTCACACTACAAATTGTAGGGTTTGTTATCTTGCTACGGGATTCCATCCTGGTTTTGATGCTATGGCTCGTGAAAGGCTTTCTCTGCAACAGCAAGCCTATAATCAGGATGCACATTGTGTGTATTTGGCTTATTTTGCTTCTGGTTTGATTAAAGTAGGTATAGCTCACTATAAGAGATACTATAGCAGGCTCTTGGAGCAAGGTGCTAGAGCAGGGTGTATGATCAAATTATGCTCAGATGCTTATGCAGCAAGAAAATTTGAAAAGGAAGCTATAAAGAAGGGTATAAAGGGTAGCATTACGAGGAAGAGAAAAATAGATTATTTGCTACACTCTAGTTATAGTGTTGAAGAGGCTGAAGTGGCATTGCGAAGGGAATGGGACTATTTATATAATACAATGGAGGATGTTTCGATAGCTCCATTCAGTGGTATAAAGGATTTTCAGAAAGTGTACTTTCCTGATGGGCAGCCTAATTTGCTTACTGTTCCTTATGTTTTGGATGATGTGATAAAAGGAACTGTAGGGGGCATGATAGGTTCTTTTTTAATAATACAAAAAGATGGGTGCTATGGGCTATTGGATATCAAACCTTTGCTAGGCAAGCTTATTGTAGAGATGTTAGCATAGGATATCGCTTAGTTTGTTTGCAAGCTTGGATTATTTTAACTCTTTTGCTAAGGGGAACTGGGAAAGTACGTTGCATAGAAGGATAGTTGCACTTCTATAGGTTTGTTCCCGTCAAAGGTTATAAGTAGGTTGTTATCTATCATTGTAATAATAGGCAGTGTTTTTTGTTCAAAGGTAGGAACCTGAACTGCTATAGCTCTTTCATTGTCCTCTTTTCTATGAGATAAAGGTTCATGGCATATGTTGCATTGGTTTTGTAGTTTAGGCGGGCGAGATTCTTTATTGTAAATTCGATCGCATTGTTTGCACGTAATGCGTTTGTTTATTCTTCTTAGGGCTGTGTTGGTATCTATTTTAATGAAAACAAATCGGGTTTTTTGGGATATTCCTTCTTGTCTTAGATAGGATTTTAAGAATTCAAATTGATTTTTGTTTTGTGGGAAACCATCTATAACAAAAGGTTTTTGTTTATTCAAACAATCTTTTATGTGTTTTCTTATCATCTCACACACTATGTTATCTGGTACCATACCTCCTTTGTTTAAAGTTGCTTTAATTTTTTCTCCTATTTTGGTTTTATTTTTTACTTCTTTTCTTAAAAGATCCCCTGTGGCTATTTTGACATAGCCTTTCTGGGTTAGGAACTGCGAGAGGGTACCTTTGCCGGATCCAGGGCAACCTATTAGAACGTAGTTCTGTATTTCTTCTTGCGCTGCATTTACTGGGCTATAAGGCAAAACAAATAAGAGTGACATCCAGTAAAAAAATGCTTTAGCTGTGTTCCTTGATGATTTTTTTAATAGCATAATAAAAGTTATGTATATCTTGTTCTGTATTATTGTAGCCAATGCTTACTCTTACGGCTCCTTGGGGAAAGGTACTAATTGTTTTATGAGCTAAAGGGGCACATTGCAAGCCTGGTCTTGTCTGTATCCCATAAGAGGATTCAAGTATATGGGATACTTGTGCTGGGGATAGGTTCTCTATATTAAAGAGTAGAATGGGTAATCTGTTTTCAGAATTCATGTGCAACTTTGTGTATAGCGTTACACTTTTTATAGAAGCCATTAACCTGAATAAAATGTGGGCTAATGCCATATATTTTTCATAAGACTTTCTTATTTGTGGCTTCAAATATTCTATACAAGATTTTAGCCCCACAATGCCAATATAATTCATGGTTCCTGCCTCAAATTTTAAAGGCATATGAGCTGGTTGCAAATCGGATATAGAATCGTATCCACCCCCGCCTTCATATAATGTATCTACAAGTGTATCGTCTTTAATGTAGAGGAATCCAACTCCTGGTGGCCCTAGAAGGGATTTATGGGCAGTACCTACTAGGATGTCTAGATTCCATTTAGTTGTCTTTATGGGTATTAATGCGATGGTTTGTGAACAATCTGCCATAAATAGAATATGGTTTCTTTTTGCTATGGCACCTATGGCTTCTAAAGGAGCAATGGTTCCTAAAACATTGGATCTATGGTTGATTACAATAAGTCGGGTATTAGGCTTTATGAGCTCGATAAGTTTTTCATTATTTAAAAGCCCGTTATGATCTGATTCCCAAATATCGAAGCTGATATTTCTTTCCTGCTTTAGTTTTCTTAATGGTCTTAAAACAGCGTTGTGTTCCAAACTAGAGACAATAATATGGTCTCCTTTTTTTAAAAAACCTTTTAGAGCGATATTAATGGAATGTGTAGCATTGTGTGTAAAACTTATATGATTAGGATTATCTATGTTGCATAGATCGGCTATGAGTCTTCTTGTTGACTGTATTAATTTTCCTGCTTCATTTTGTGAATTTCCCATACCTCTACCTGGGTTGCTACCAATGTTTTTAAGATAATGATTTATACTCTCTATTAAACATGGAGGTTTGGGGAAAGATGTGCTTGAATGGTCCAAGTAAATTCTTTTGTGCATATGTCAGGTCTTTTTGATTGGCGTAAATCTCCCAATTGGCTCGTTCTGGTTTGCCAAGATATTGTGCAATAATAGTCCTTATATAATGGCTAGGTATTTTCTCTCCCTGAGTGGGGTAAAACATCATTGTTTCGTCATTTTGCTCTACATATAGATAATCTCCAAAGCTGGAGAAATAGCTTTTTATTTCATTATAATCTTTTAGTGGATATCCATCGAAATTTTTATTCACTAGAGGAATGAGCTCAATATAACAAGGAAGAAGGTGTAGGTGTAAATGGTGACAATTGCTACCATCGCTCATACAGGATCCGGCCGGCCATGTTCATAGATTGTTGTGGCTCCGTATTTTGTGGAAAGCATGTTCGTAATATTTGCTTTTAGGGCTTCGAGTTTAGAAAATACATTTCGTTCAAATTCTCCAACACACCCGTAGTGGATTTTTGAGATTATCATGAGATGACCTTCAATGAGAGGATAGGGATCTGCCAAAATATAAATTAATTCATCTTCATATAGAATTAAATTGTATATGGGGTTACAGAAAATGCACTGCATAATTACATAATTAGCAAACTCTACGATTTTTGGGAAAATTGCAAATAATTTTCTTTGGTATTTTTTATAATTCTGGTTTTGTTAATTTCTCTTACGGCAATTTCCCCATTTTATAACGCAAAAAACACGCTTAACTTAAGAAAACGAAGAAAATAATACAGGTTGAACAAGATCAATCAGCTTATGCCAGAGTAAAAAAGCTTTGGAAGAAGTAATGGAAGGCTTACACAAAAAGGTTAGTCACGAGTTCGTAGTCTTGGATATTCGAAAAGCGTTATATCATTTGGGGCAAATCACAGGGGAGATTACTACCAATGATTTGCTTAGTCATATCTTTAGTCAATTTTGTATTGGTAAATAAATCTTATAGGCTATTACAATCAGCTTAAGCATTCCTGTAGTTGAAAAACAAATTAATTTTTTATTCACAAAATAGTGTGATATTTGTCATATTAAATTTTTTATCTTATTACAAATGACAAGCAAAAAACTTACCTTTCTATTAGCTATAGGCATATTAAATAGTATCAATTTGGTGTCTTTACAAGCATCATACTCTGGCAATGGAAGTAATGCCCCATCTTCTTTGAGGTCATCTAATCTAGAAAATAGTAATTCGAAAGAAAATAAAATATATAGATGCACGGGAAATATAAGTGGATGTTTTGTGACTAAAAAAATTACATATGATATATTATTAGATGGTAAATGTCCAGGATGTGGTAGCAATGTAGTTGAAATAAACAATCATGTTGCATATTCAAATACCGATGAAAACCAAAATTCATCTCAACTTTCACCTACCCCCTTAGCACATTTTGCCTCTTCAATGCCTATTTCAAGTAATAGTAATAAGCATTTAGAAAAGTATAGCAATCAATCAACCGATTTGGTAAGTCAGTTAAGCAATCAAGTACCAAAAAGAAATGCTAACAACTCGAAGCATACAAACTATGAAAGTAAGCGAGGGGGTAAAAATAATGAATTGAGGCACACTCAATCTTTTTCTCCATTTTCAAATTCATCTCAACTTCCACCGATCCACTCAACATATTCTGCTTCTTTAATGTCTATTTCAAATAATAGTAACAAGACTGCTGCAAATTCCATGACGCCTTTATCTTTGCCTAATTCGCCATTTGTAAGTCGAAGCAATCATGGTTTGAGAAGTGTAAATTTTACCCATCCAAGGGGTAGTAGTACACAAAACCAAAATACACCTTCTAGCTTGCGTAGTAATGGTAAGCGTTATTCACCTAGTAAGCATCGAAATACATTTAATGTAATAAATCAAGATAAGGCCTCCATGGAACGTAAATTGTCTAGAGGTACAGAGTTTAAAAAAATTACTATGCCAGATAGTGATGAATCTAAAGATCAGGGAGATGTAAGCGTTGTATCTAATCAGCACACCATGAAAATTCGAGCTAAACATAATAGTGCTCAACCAGCTAGTGCAGATAAGAAATTCCAGTTTAAAGAATGTCAAAATAAAAATTGTGCATATCTTGAGCGCTCAGGAAGATCATATGCAAGATACTGCCAAAAGGCTAAAAAATTTGGCGGGGAGTTTGGTGATAAATGTCCTTTTTGTGATAGCGAAGAAGTTAAAAAGGTCACTGGCCCTACAAAAAATGTACAAAACATAGCAAGCCAATCTGTAAATCAAAACCTACTACCTAATCAGGCCACCATGGCAAGCGAAGCTAACTTGAGTAGTGCGCAAAATGATAAAATTTTTTATGATATTGATAATCCTGACGATCTGGTTTGCCCTAATAAGAGTAGTGAAGATTGTGTAAATTTTTTCAAAAAAATCGAATCAGGAAAATTTTGCAGTGAATGTGGACATCAATTAGTCAAAAGATCAATAGTTTGGAATGATATGATTTCTAAACTTAAAAACCCAAATCAAAGCAGTAGCCAATCAGCCAATCAGCCAAATCAATTCGATCATAATTCTGATAATGAGGATATAGCAACCTCTCCTCAAAGAGCAGAACTAGCAAGATATGGCTTGGCTGGGCAATATAAGGTTAATAGTAATATAATGGAAAATATACAACAAATGATACCTGGTTTCGGGAAGTATAACTTGGGTCAAAAGTATGGAAACCTTAGTGATATAGAAATTGCGAAAAAACTCGAACAAGAAGATAATAACTATAGACATGGCAATTTTAATACCTATGCTAATTCGAGTGCGCCTGCTCCTCAATCTACAGGTAACTATGCATTCGAACTTGTTTTCACTCAAAAAATAAAAAGTCCTATAGTTGGCATGGAAAACTTTTTTTCGGCGTTTTTTCTGAATGAAGAACAGTATGCTGTGTTAGATTGTGCAAAAGCAGATAAATTAAAAAATGTGATTAATAAATCATATAGTGTTTTAAAGAAAAAGATGCCTGGGCTTAAAAAAAATGAAATTTTTCGTAAAAAATTAGTAAAAGATGGTCTAGGAAAACGCTACCATAAAAATCTAGAAAAAACTATGGAGGAACTCATAGAGGGTCAAAAACAACTGCATTCTGGACACGAAGTATTTTTTGACTCCATCAACTATGCTGCTATAGGTTTATATGTGTATTTAAGAAGAAAATAAAAATCAGTATTTTTGTGTACAAAAAAGTGAAATAATTTGTATACCAAGGCATAAAAAAATTAATTTTAGCTATAATTTATTACTCCTTTCACTATTATGGCTTGGAAAACAAAAACTAGAAAAGTTTCTAAATCTACACCTATTTTGGCAAGTCTTGTGATGCTCGCACTAGGCTTTGCAGGAGGTTACCAAGTGCGTGAGCAACGCATACCCCCACCCGCTGTAAGTGTAGCAGATCATTCCATACAAGTACGCTTTAGCCCTAAAAAAGGCTGTCAAGACATGTTGATCAATGCATTGCTACAAGCTAAGAAAAAAGTGGAGGTTGCTATTTTTGACCTTACTTCTGATGAAGTGGCAAAAGCACTTATTCAGCTTCATGAAAAAGGCATATGGGTACGTGTAGTAGCTGACAATCGGCAAAGCAAAGGCAAAAATTCTAAACTCTCATTGCTACATCGCAAAGGCATTACTGTACGTATAGCAAAGTGTGCAGGTGTGATGCATCATAAAATATGCATTATAGATGATGGAAAAGGCGGTATGCTTACAGGTTCTTTCAACTACAGTTATGGGGCAGAACATAAAAATATAGAAAACCTATTGTGGATAAGAAGTAAAGCGCTTGCTAAGGTTTATCAACAAGAGTGGCAGCAAGTTTGGCAAAATGCCAAGCCTTACCAGCCTTAAAAAAAGCTTAGCTTTCATTTACCACATGCAAAATTTATCACATGTAAGACCTAAAAAAAGCTTGGGACAGCATTTTTTAAAAGATGCCAAAATCGCTCAAAAAATAGTCCATATCCTAGATGCATCCCCACTTTCGCAAGCTGTAGTAGAAATAGGGCCAGGCACTGGCGCACTTACCAAATGGCTCATCAACCATACTACCCAACCTATTTACCTCATAGAGACCGATGAAGTGTTAGTGGCAAAACTACGCAAAGACTATCCCCAGCTCGGTAATCATATCATCCAAGCAGACTTTTTAAAGTTTCCTTTAGCCAATATTACCAAAGGCCCTATATCTATCATAAGCAATTTTCCATATAATATCTCCTCTCAAATTTTATTTAAAATATGGCATCAACGCCACCAGGTACAAGAGGTGGTGGGGATGTTGCAAAAAGAAGTAGCTGAGCGAATATGTGCCCAACCTGGCAATAAAACGTATGGATTGATGAGTGTATTGTTACAGACCTTTTACCATATCAACTATTGCTTTACAGTGGATGCTTCGGTTTTTAATCCCCCACCTAAAGTCACCTCAGCAGTAGTGCAATTGAAACGTAACCAGCTTGTAGAGTTACCTTGCGAAGAAGGTTTTTTTTTAACTTTAGTAAAAACAGTGTTTGGTAAGCGAAGAAAAATGCTGAGAAATACGTTGTCACAATTGGTCAGTAGCCTAGAAGCAGTGCCTCAAGCCATGCTTACCCAACGTCCTGAAGAGCTTCATTGCCAAGATTTTATCGCATTGGCCCACACATTAGCCAGCTATAAGAAAAGTGGCACATAGTATATGCTACCTATTGTAAACTGGCAGATGCTTATTTTATTTTCAAATACAACTTTACCCTTATGGATGCATCTAAACAACTTATTGTAGTCACAGGCCCTACAGCTGTAGGCAAAACAGGCTTGAGCATACGGCTGGCACAAGCTATAGGTACGGAGATTATCTCTGCAGATGCCAGGCAATGTTACAAATATATGGACATTGGCACAGCCAAGCCTACTGTGAGCGAATGTGGCCAGGTCAAGCATCATCTCATAGATTTTTTGCCTTTGGAAAATACCTATAGTGCAGGTGCTTTTGCAGCGGATGCGTTGGGGCTTTTAAAAAAATTGTGGCAAGGGTGTGATAGGGTGGTAGTGACAGGCGGATCGGGGCTGTATGTAAGGGCACTTTGCGAGGGCCTAGCCGATATGCCTGCTGTCCCTAGACATATATATGGCTATTGGGAAGGTGTTTGGCAGGAAAAAGGACTTGGCTTTTTATTACAATCTCTACAAAAACATGACCCTAGCTATTATAGCCAAGTGGATGTGCACAATCCGCATAGGATTATCAGGGCATTGGCTGTACATGAGGTGTCTGGAAAGCCTTATAGCTATTTCCGAGATCAAAAGATTAAAAAGCGTGACTTTGAGGTGATTAAAATTGGATTGACTTTGCCTAGAGAGGTGTTGTATCAACGCATTGATGATCGGGTAGATGAGATGGTGGCACAAGGGCTTTTTGAAGAGGCAAGAAGTTTACATCCGTATAGCCAATTGCCTGCTTTGCAGACTGCCATAGGTTATCAGGAGATTTTTAGCTATTTGGAAGGGGATACTACAAAGCAAGAGGCGATTGATTTAATCAAAAGGCATACAAGAAATTATGCCAAACGCCAGCTTACTTGGTTTAAAAAAGACAAGCATACCAAGTGGTTTGCCCCTACAGACCTGACGACGATTAAGGCTTTTGTTAATGTGACCTAAGCCCACTTTGTTTAAAGGCCCATCTGATGTAACGCTACTGATTTATCATGGGCATTACGCCGCTTCCATTAGAGCTTTAAGTTGCTCAGAAGCAAGTTTGTGTTGACTCAATTTTGTGTCCAAGCTATCAGTATTATTTTTAGCTGAAGCAATTTGATTCGCTAATGTTTTAAGATTAGGATGCGAAAAATCCCAAGGCTCTATTATTACTTCCTCCTCTTTATTACTTTCAGATTTATAGTGAACAATTAGGTTATAGTCATATTTTGGATATTTTCCATATTCTTGCTGATATTGATGCTTGGATTTGTGCCAATTCTTGTTTGGAAGCACCGCTTTCTTGTGCAAGTTGGGTTACTTGTGCTGCACTTGCACCAGATGCCAGAGCAACTTGTGCAACTTCTGCTGCACTAGCACCCTTCATTTGTTCTTTGATCTGGCTTAGTTGAGCAGATGATACTCCAGCATTGCTGCAAATTTGTTGTTGGGTCTGGTGACTTGGAAGTGCAGCTTGAATTTGAGCCATCTCCTGCTTTGAAGCTCCACTTGCCTGTGCAAGTTGTGCTACTTGAGCGGCATTGGCTCCGGAAGCCAGCGCCACTTGTGCAACTTCCATGGCACTTGCACCCTTCATTTGGCTTTGAATCTGGGTCAGCTGAGAACTGGACACTCCAGCACTGCCATTGACA
>JBCCHA010000010.1:0-12919 GCA_039028995.1 Bacteroidota bacterium
TACTGCATTTATAATAACAGTCTTTTGCTTGGCAGTTAAGTATTTTGGGTACGCTGTAAATAGAAGAGTTAGTGGATCGTTTTCGGGTAGTTGTAGTCGATGGATGTCTAATAAGAAAGCAAAGTCTATGTTTTTTATAAATTTTTGAAATTTTGCAAAGGTTAAGTCTTCAGCCTCTGTGATAAGATTTACTAACTTACTTTGTGTTTTGCTTGCTTTTTCATAATCTGAGCTAATACTACAACCAAGGCCGCTAGTAACCAGTAGTTTTATTTGCCCTAAAAGATTAGTTTTTTGACTGTCTGTTAGCTCACCTATTTTTTTATTAAAGGTGTTTTTATCATTATCACCTATACAGTTGATTAACTCAAAAAAAGCTTTTTGTGCGGTATTATTCTCCGCTCTTTCTTTTTCTCTTCTTTTCTCATTTTGTTCTATTAATTTCTCCACCCGTTTTAGTTCATCGTTATCTGCAGCCCGGCAGGGTTTTAAAGAAAATACACTTAGTAGTATAAGACTTGTGGTGATAAATAGGTGGAATTGTATTTTTTTCATGTTTTTTTGAATCAAAAAATCGTAACAAATATTGTAAAAATAGTCTCTCAAAGCAAACTACTTCGTGACAAAATTAAGCCATATTTATTTTTTTTGAATCAAAAGCGATTGATAAACTAGCAGTCCATAATAAAATGAGGAAAATTTTTGATGATAATGAAGATACAATAAATTGTAAGAAATAACGCAAACATAATGGCAAAAGCAAAGGGAAGCAGAGATCGATAACAGCAAAAAAGAGCGAAAAAGCCTTATACCTACCACAAAATACTGAATAGCCACACACAAAATTCAACATACCCCCATTGGGTAAATAGATTACATCTGCTAAATTTTCCCCACAAATCCAAATCATTTACAATGCCCAAATATACCCTACTCCATATACTCCTCCTGATACCCATACTCCCCACCCAAGTCAGTCAAGCACCGTTTAATTCGCATCTAAACAATTCTTTAGGAGGTTTAAGGCAGAATCCAGAAAAATCAGCACAATTACAAGCACTTCAAAAAAACAAAGAAGCACTTTGTGATGAGGCCAAAAAGAAAATGAATGAAGTTTACTCAAACCATGAAGCTATAGAAAACACACAAGAATTACTTCAAAAACTAGAAAAAGTATACAACAACTACAAAGCACAAATCGAAAAAGTTTGTAAGGCAATGCTTGAAGTTAATACCTTAGGATTGGGGAGTAGCGATTTGTCTGATAGCCAAACAAAAGCCCTGAAAGATGATTAGAATGCCAAGCTAGAAGACGCAATGCAACCAGATCTAGAAAAACTAAACACAATCCTAACAAAAGCGAAACAAGAAATGGATGAAGAAGCCAAAAAAGCAATGGAATCAGTTTCCGGAAATACAAAAGAAGCCTCATTTAAGCAACTAAAAAAAATAGAAACAAACTACATACAGCAAATAGAACAAGCGCAAAAAACAATACAGGAAAAAATTGATCGCATATACCCAGCAGTTATGAATTTTATACGAAAAATTCAATTATTATCTGACACATCTAACCTATTTAGCGCAATAAAAAATTATCAGTTCCAAGTAAAAGGTAAAGTAGAGGACACATACAATAACAAACGCCTAGAAGCAGCACGCTTGGAAGAAGAGCTTTTAGCAAAAAAGAAAAAGGAAGAAAGTAAACAAGCATACCAAGCAGGCTTAAAAGAATTAAACCGCATTGTCAACACAGCAAAAGAAAAAATGAATAAAATTTTAAGCTCAGAAGCAACCTTGTCAAAGGCTTTTGCAACAATCAGGCCGCATACCGCCAAAAGCTCAAAGAAATAGACGCACAAAGCCAAGCACAACTAGATGCAGAACGACAAAAAAGACTAAAAATAGAAGTAACAATGCAAGCAAACGAAGCAATATTTAATAGCAAGATACAAGCCATACAGGAAGCCACCCGAAAAGGCATTCAAACACAAGATGAAGCCACCCAACAAAGAATTAAAGACATACAAAAAAGTGTACAATACTTCAAAAAACGCCAAGCGGAAATAGATGCATACTACCAAGAAGAAATGAAAAAATTAGCAGAAAGCCAAAAAGCAGATGAGCAAAAACTATATGCAAAACAACAAGCGAAACAAAGAGAACTCCAAGAAAGAAGGCAAAAAATAGAAGCACAAGAAGCAGCAATAGCACAACTCAGAAACCCAAATAATACAGGTGCGCACACCCCAGATGAAAACCTAAACACCCTATCAGCACAACCTAACCTAGCAGCCCCCTCATCAAAAAATAACCAAGCCCAAAATGCACCACCTCACACACCCCCAACTCATCATGAACAAGATGCACAAAACACTACCCCAATAGCTGGCAATGAAGCAAGTAATCACCAAGCTCAAAAAGCAGAAGAGCCAAATTACGCCCCTGTCATGATACCCCTAACAGGAATAGTCGCATTGGGCATAGCATATGGCCTATACAAGCCAACAACTCCACCCAAAAATCTGCCCAAAAAAAGCAAATAAAGCGCAATGGCCTAAAAAGCAATTTGCATGCTACTTCAATCAAAATAAAAACACCAAGTCAACTACCTACCACAAAATACTGAATAGCCACACACAAAATCCAAGATAAACTCAAGAAATGCCAAACCCTTTTTAAATTTATCTACATCCCAATGTACACTATCTTTGATCTGAAAATAATTAAACTATATTGCAGCGCATTTATTGAATCTTAGGTATGAAAACACAGATAGAAAAAATTAAAATACGTTTTGATGAAGTCGAAAAGCTAATTCAAGACCCAAGCATTGTCTCCAACAAAAAAAAATACATCGCACTCTATAAAGAATATGGCACTCTGCATAAAATATTAGTCCTATACGATAAATATACCAAGGTGCTTCGAGAGATAGAAGATACAGAAGGACTTTTGATACCAGGTCAAGATGAAGATTTTGTCAAAATGACACAATACGAATTACAAGTATTGCTAGATCAAGCAAGGAATTTAAAAACTCAACTCAATGAAGTAGTGACGCCCAAAGATCCTAATGACAATAAGCACATCATTTTAGAAATCAAATCAGGCACAGGTGGCAATGAAGCCAATATATGGGCAGGAGACCTGTTTAGGATGTATCAAAGGTATGCTGAAAATAAAAACTGGAAACTAGAAATACTAGACTATACAGAAGGGAGTGCAGGAGGGTATAAAGAAATCATCTCCACTATCAGTGGCCATCAAGTATATGGCACACTCAAAAACGAATCTGGCATACATCGTGTACAGCGTGTACCAGCCACAGAGTCACAAGGGAGGCTCCATACCTCTGCAGGCATTGTAGTAGTACTTCCAGAAATAGATGAAGTCAATATTGACATAGATATGAACGATGTGCGTAAAGACACATTCTGTGCTTCTGGGCCTGGAGGCCAATCCGTAAATACCACCTACTCAGCCGTACGCCTCACCCACCTACCCACAGGCATTGTAGCCACCTGCCAAGATGAAAAATCTCAACTCAAAAACTATGAAAAAGCACTAAAAGTACTCAGAGCAAGACTCTATGAACAAGCCAGGCAAAAACAGCAAGCTGAAGTAGGAGAAACCAGAAAATCTATGGTAGGCAGCGGAGATAGATCTGAAAAAATAAGAACTTACAACTACCCCCAAGACCGTGTTACCGATCATCGTATCAACTACACCACCCACAACTTATCCACCCTGCTAGACGGGAAAATAGATGACTTAATAGCCGCCCTCCAAAAAGCTAAAAATAACTAAATACCTCCCGCCAAAACCAGCAAGTATGCCATGATACTGAACCTATGCAAAAGTTACATTTAAAACAGACTACCAAACAAAAACTCTCTCCCCAACAGATACAAATGCTGTCCCTGCTTCAGCTCTCAACCGCCGATCTGCAAGATCGCATTCACAAAGAGCTAGAAGAAAATACCGCTTTAGAAAAAGAGGACCATAACGAAAAATCTGATGATGATCTCGCTAAAGACTATCAAGACCCACTAGAAAGCCCACTTGACACCAATAGATATAAACCTAAAAAAACAGGTTTTTTATCTGAAGACTTTTATACAAAAATCATCTCCAAACACGCCTCATGGCCCGAAGAACTTAACAACCAACTTGCATTACTCCCTTTAAAAAAAACAGACCACCTACTTGGCAAACACCTCATAGGCAGTTTGGATGAGAGCGGCTATATGCGTAAAAGCTTAGATATTATAGTAAACGACATGGCCATCATTCATAATATAGAAGTAAGCCTTGAACAAGTAGAAAAAATCCTACACAAAATTCAAGCCTTTGACCCCCCAGGAGTAGCAGCACGCAATGTACAAGAATGCCTATTGCTACAACTCGAAAGAAAATCACACACACCCCCACTTTTATTAGCCCAAAAAATACTTAACCAACACTTCAAACACTTCTCCAGCAGGCGTTATGAAAAAATTCTAGACCTGCTTCACCTTGATGAACAACCCTTGTTTAAAGACGCCATAGCCCTCATTACCAAGCTAAACCCAATACCTATTCAAACAGGCAAACAAGATGAATCCACCCAACGCTATCCAGATTTTATAGTCACCCTACAAGATGACAAACCTCAAGCCAGCCTATACAAAGCCCACCTCCCCACCCTTAAAATCAACCAAACCTACGCACATAGCCTAGTGCATGCACAACAAGAAAACAAAGAGGAAAAAGAAAAAGCCCTGCAGTTTGTCAACCAACGCATCACCCGTGCCAAATGGTTTATAGAAGCTATTCAAAAAAGAACAAAAACCCTTTTGCTTACTATGAATGCCATTGTAGACCTACAAAAAGAATTTTTTCAACAAGGGGAAGAAAAGTTTTTAAAGCCCATTTTTTTAAGAGATGTAGCCCATAAAATTAATATGGACATCTCTACCGTATCTCGCGTAGTAAGTCAAAAAAATGTGCAAACCGACTGGGGCATCTACCCTCTAAAATATTTTTTTTCTGAACCCATCGCCACCACATCTGGCCAAAAAGTAAGCAGTAGAATAGTCAAAAACCTTTTA
Source organism: Bacteroidota bacterium (assembly GCA_039028995.1). GTDB lineage: Bacteria > Bacteroidota > Bacteroidia > Cytophagales > Amoebophilaceae > JBCCHA01. The sequence goes on from JBCCHA010000010.1 coordinate 5,094, forward strand.
AAAGAATTGATTAAAGAAGAAGATAAACGCAACCCCTATTCAGATGACGCCATCACAAAACTAATCAACCAAAAAGGCTACTTAGTAGCAAGGCGTACGGTAACCAAATATAGAGAGCAACTTAGGCTGCCTGTAGCCAGACTTAGAAAAAGTATATAGTTAGCTTGATAACCTTTGCACATATTAATTGCCCATGTATAAAAAATGGAAATATACCCCCCTCCCAGCACAAGCTGCCATACTCGAGTTTGCCGAAAAATTACACATTAGCCCTATAGTAAGTACTTTGCTATTACAACGGGAGATAAGTGATCTAGCACAAGCACATCTTTTTTTACATCCACTAGAAAACCAACTCCATGACCCCATGCTAATGAAAGGCATGCGAACTGCCTTAGATAGGCTTTTGAAAGCCATTAAAGAAAAAGAATTGATTTGTATATATGGGGACTATGACGTAGATGGTACTACATCAGTAGCCATGCTCTACCAAGCCCTGACCAGTCTAGGTGCCCAAGCATATTACTACATCCCAGATAGACACAAAGAGGGCTACGGCCTTTCAGCCGAAGGCATTAAGCAAGCCATATCGAAAAAAGCAGCTATACTACTATGTATAGACTGTGGCACCAAAGCCGTAAACCCAATCACACAAGCCAATCACGCAGGCATAGATGTCATCGTATGCGATCACCACCAGCCCGGCACAACACTCCCCCCCACCCTAGCCATGCTTAACCCCAAACAGAAAGACTGTCTTTACCCTTTTAAAGAACTCTCCGCCTGCGGTATTGGTTACAAGCTCTTACAAGGCCTCTTTAGCCAAAAAAACATAAGCCCTAGCCATTTACACACCTATTTAGACCTAGTCGCAGTCAGCATTGCAGCAGATATTGTGCCCATGGTAGGAGAGAACCGCCTTCTAGCTTTCCATGGCCTCCAAAAAATAAACTCAGCACCTAGCAAAGGGCTAGAAGCCCTGCTTCAGCTTATAGACAGACCCAAACCCTATTCCATATCAGACATTGTATTTGGCATAGCACCTTTTATCAATGCAGCAGGTAGGATATCTCATGCACAAGAAGCAGTAAAGCTTCTTCTCGCTAAAAACACCATACAAGCCAGCCAACAAGCTAAAGTGCTATCAGCACAAAATGCTTCTCGAAAGCACATAGATACACAGATGACAGAGGAGGCTATGGCTATGATAGCCGCACAAGAAAGCCAGGGGTATACACACGTTTTGTGTCATGAAGAATGGCACAAAGGCCTTTTAGGTATTGTAGCCTCCAGATGTGTAGAGCAAGTATACAAACCCACTATCGTGCTGACCAAAGAAGGAGACCAAGCAGTAGGCTCCGCACGCTCTGTAGTAGGGTACAATCTATATGAAGCATTACAAGCATGCGCCCATTTATTTACCCGCTACGGAGGCCACGCTTATGCAGCAGGAATTACATTGCCTTTTAGTCAAGTAGATACATTAAAAAATGAATTTGAACAAGCTGTGGCCAGCACCATGCCACAAAAAGCCCGATCCCCTATTCAACCTATCAACCTCCAACTAGACTTTAGTCTCTTGACACCAGCCCTATATCAAAGCTTACAACAGCTGGCTCCCTTTGGGCCTGCAAATAGGAGACCTGTATTTAGCACCTATCCTATAACAGCGAAAAAATATTGGGTCTATCAAAACAAACATATCAAAATGCATGTGCAACAACCCCCTAACCAATCAACTTGGGAAGCTATTGGTTTCAACATGGCACAATATATAGAGGTGATTAAAAGTAAAAAACCTTTTGGTATAGCCTACACGATAGAACAGACCACTTTTCAAAATAGGAAGTGCTTACAACTTATCCTCAAAGACATAAGCCTACCCAGCTAAAAGACCCACCAATAAACCAATCCCCAACCCACTATGCTAGGGGATAAGAATTGAATGCGCTAAAAACAGTGTCAGGCATCAAAAACAAGCGCTGCTTGCACAATAGCTCATCTTACTTTTTTTTGAATAACAAAGTGATGGGTGTGCCTTTAAAAACAAAATGCTTTTGAATCTTATTTTCTAAATACCTTTTATAAGCAGGCGTAATATATTGGGGGAGATTGCAAAAAAAAGCAAATGTAGGTGTACGCGTAGGTAACTGAGTCACATATTTAATTTTCACAGACTTACCCTTCACTACAGGAGGTGGCACATCCTCAATAGCCTGAAGCATCACCACATTCACCACCGTAGTAGGTATACGTTTTTGCATATACTCATACACCTGTAAACTATGTAATATGGTAGAGTAGAGCTTTTTCCTCCTTAGCCCTGAAGCAAATAATATAGGAATATGAGGCTTATTGCCCAGCTGCTTGATGATATTTTCTTTATAGGCCATTGCACTAACGCCCCTATCTAGCATAATATCCCATTTGTTTATCAAAATAACTACCCCCTTCTTATATTCATACACCAAGTTAATAGTTTGCTGATCACTATCTGTAAGTCCCTTTTCCGCATCAAGCACCAACATACACACATCAGCTTCCCCAATGGCTTTAAGCGTACGCATCATGGAGTAAAACTCAATAGAGTCTTTCACTTGAGACTTTTTACGTATGCCAGCAGTATCTATAAATATCAGTTTCTTGCCAAACAAGTTATAATAACTATGGATAGTAGATCGCGTAGTGTGAGGTTTAGAAGACACTATACTACGTTCAGCATTAAGAAAAGCATTCAACAAAGTAGACTTACCCACATTTGGCTTACCTATAATAGCCACCTTAGGTATATCTTCCAGTTCCTCTTTAGAAAAATCCGTACTCTCAGACCCCAACTCCTCTACCACAGCATCTAGCAAGTCGCCTGTACCCGTACCATGCGTAGCCGATATCCGATATATAGTTTCAAAACCTAAACTATAAAACTCATTGGCCTGCATATCTAAACTAGGATTATCAGCCTTATTAGCTACAAGCAGTATAGGCTTGCCGCTTTTTCTTAATAAACTTGCCACCTCTTTATCTACACTACGCAACCCCTGCTGGCAGTCTACCATAAAAAGCACCACAGCCGCCTCTTCAATCGCCATCTGTATTTGCTTGCCCACCTGCTGGGCAAACTCATCTTCACTCTCACTCATATACCCCCCCGTATCTACCACACTAAAATAACGCCCACACCAGTCAACCACCCCATAATGCCTATCTCTGGTGGTGCCTTCCCTATGGCTTGTAATTGCTTTTTTCGACTCTACAAGCCGATTGAACAAAGTTGACTTGCCTACATTAGGCCTTCCTATTATAGCTACTGTATTTTTCATAAAATTATGCTTCTTGTAGGCGAATTTAGTGATTTATCAATACATTATATAAAAAATTCACCTTAACCCCATTCATCCACCCCACACAATCTTCAACAAAACCTCAACCTTAAAGAAAAAATATTTTAAAGCTGACAAAAAAGAGTCCTCAGCCCAAAGCAAACCCAACAAATGCCTAAAAAAAAAGAACTTGTTAAAAAGTAAGTAAACAGCCTAGTGAAGATGCTGACACGATTAGTTGTAGCATACCAATTTAGCTATCTTGTTATGGCTTTATTACACAGCTCTATTTTAAAAAAAGCTAAACTATGGCATGTATTTCAGACATTGCCTATATGCTAAAAGCAAAATTGATACAAAAGGCCTCAAAAAACACTTTGAAGCCTTTAGAGATTGGACAATACCATTCAACTACAGGCTTATCTTTTTCCTGGCTTAATGCGAGCCTTTCTTTGGGGTTGAGGCTTTGTTGGCTTTTTGAGTTTTAGAGCTGTATAAACTAAGCCTACTACGATAACTGATGCGCCTCCAACCTTTAAAATGACAGTGCCTACACTATTGGCATTTTCATCATCATGGGCTACATTAGCTTCTTTAGAAGGATTTACAGGTTCAGGCGTAGCGCTTACAGGTGGATTTGAGGGGTTCTTAGGCGCTGTAGGGGAGACCGGTGCAGGGGTAGGAGGCACAGGTGGATTTACAGGGGTAGAAGGGTTTATAGACTTATTAGGTGCTTGAGGTGTTGTAGGGCCTGTAGGCGCAGGGGTAGGGGGTAAAGGTGTGTTTGCAGGAGCTGCGGGGCTAGGGGTAGGAGGCACAGGGGCATGTGCTTGGACTACAGGTTCTAAACAGTGTGGGCATAGCAGGTGATTGTGCAAATTATTATTTGCCTCTTGATAAGGCACAGGATTGTGGATTATTGCGCCATGCTTTCGTAACATTTCTTTAGTAAGTGGGTAATTCGGATTGTTGATCACATAGTCAAGGGCCGTATGGTTTTGATTATCTATGACATTGATCAGTTTATGATATTTGCTTGCTTGATATTGCCAAATAATTGGGGCTATGTTTTCCTCTGCATTTTTATGTTTGTTTAATACATTGCGTATGGATTTAAGAGTGCGATTTGTTTCTTCTTTGGGCTTTGCAATTTTTCCATTATAAGAAAAAGAAGTATTCATATGTTTGAGATGGAATTCGATAAGTCTACTTTTTAAAAAATCGAGTTTATGGATAGAAAGCGCATTGACTTTATCTCCCACATGTGACTTACAAGCATGGTTTACATCTGTGCGGAAACCATAGCTAAGGCTTTCTTTTATGTCTTCTCTAGCTAGCTCTTCAAAATGGGGAGAGGCTATAAAAGATATCGGAGATTGGCTATACGCTTGGTCTTGTGCATCTTTAAATGTGACAAGTGCATGAGGATCGGCACCTAAATGCCAACAGCTTTCCAGTTTCATGAAAAAAAAACTCAGGGTTAAATTATAAAGCAAAGTTTCATAAGGACGAGCATGGACTTGTATGTCTGCAGTATCATTAGAGATTTTTTTTGATGCAGGATTAAAGTTATGATTCAAAAAAAATCCTCTTTGTAATAAGTAAGGTATATTTTTTTTTGTGAGTAGGTCAAACAAAAAGCTTGTATCAGAGTTTGCCTCCAGGTACGTTTTAAAGTCATCTTTAGCGATTAAAAAATTAATTTTTTCCTCTATAATCTTCTGTTGGATGTCTTTTTCATTAGTATCAGTAGCACTTAATATAGGGTTTATCAGACATAAAAACGCCATCCAATAGGTTATTTTTTTAGCAGTAAAAGTGGGTGTATGCATAGTATTTTGTGTTGAAGGAGCTAAATTAATCAAAATTTGGCATATGGCACGCAACAAAAACATTTAGTTTTTTTGAAGACTCCAACAAAAATACTCCAAATAGATGTGGGTAAGTATATGATGATCGGATCGTATTTTTAGTGACCTATATTTAAATTTTTACTTTGGTATGCTCTCTCATTCTCTGCCAGCTGTATGGAGGTGCAAGTTTCTTTTTGTATATTTTCTAGTGAGTTTTGCTGCAGGCATTGTTACTGCTTATTATGTAGACTGCCTTGTATTATATCAAGTAGGGTGGGTGGCTTTTCTAGGGTTAGTAGTAGGTTATCTGGTATTGGCCATATGGCTTTATGACAAAAGTGCATTGGGGCGTTACAATGGGGTAATAGGGTTGGCATGTGTATTTTTGGCTGGTTATCTTAGTGTGGTAGAGAGGAAGCCTATGTATGATGCGTATGATGTGATGCACTGTGTGAAAGGTATTGAGGCTTATGAGGCTGTGCTGACTACATTGCCAGAGGCTACGAAAAAACGTTTAAAAGTTACTATTAGCCTACGAAAAGCACGTATAAAAGGGGTTTGGGTACCTTGTAATGGGAGGGTAAAATTGCACTGGCCAAAAGGGCAACAGATGCGGCTTGGTTATGGGGATGTGATATTGGTATATGGGACTCCTAAGGGGGTTACTCCTTGGGTGGGCGAGGAGATGTTTGACTACCAAAGGGTGTTAGCTTATCAAAATACGAACTATACGCATTTTGTTGATCAGGGCACTTTCAAGGTGATAGGTTATGCACCCTCAAGTGTATGGAGGGCTAAGGCTTTTAAAATGCGGGCTTGGTTAGCTACTCATTTGGGAAAAAACATTAAGGGTCAAGTGGCTCGTGGGGTGGTGTGGGCTTTGTTATTGGGTTTGCGTACAGAATTAGGTGCTGATGTGCAACGTGTGTATGCAGAGGCGGGCATTATCCATGTACTGGCTCTTTCAGGCTTGCATGTAGGTTTGTTATATATGCTGATTTTGCTTTTGTTATTTTTTTTCGGGATAAAAAAAAGAGAGGTACGTAGTGTATGGGTTGTGACTCTTTTATGGAGTTATGCATGCATCACGGGCTTTTCGGTTTCTGTATTGCGTGCAGTAAGCATGTTTTCTTTATTGAGCATGGGGGAGTGTTTGGGCCGCAAATCTTATAGGGTGAATATGTTGGCTATTGCTGCTTTTTTACATTTGGTATATGATCCTTTTGTGCTTTTTCAAATAGGCTTTCAGCTATCTTACACAGCAGTGCTAGGTATATTCTTGCTACATCCTAATTGGTATAAATGGGTTGTTTTTTCTAGTGTATGGAAACAAAAAATAGGTCAGTTTATATCTATATCAGTAGCTACCCAGCTTGCTACCTTACCTTTGACCTTATACTATTTTCATGCTTTCCCTAGCTATTTTTTGCTCACCAACTTGCTTACCATACCCTTTTTGCCCATCTTGATAACTGTGGCTTGTTTAACGCTTATATTAAGCAAGTGGTATTTTTTAAGCAGTATCTTTGCCAAGTTGACTACCCAACTCATTTTACTACACTATCACCTTATGCATAGTATAGTCACCCATTTTCCTTTGGCGAGTGTAAAGCATATATACCTCTCATATACTACGCTTTGGTTAGGGTATGGCATATTGATAAGCCTGTGGATTTTTCTACATCGGCGGAAGTTTAGGTATCTGCTAGTCAGCACTTTTTTTGCAGTATCCATGGCTATGCCTTCTTTATACCACTTGGTTAAGCCTAAGAATGCATTTATTTTTTATTCCCACCCACATGCAAGTACGCTAGCCTTTGTAGATGGCAAACGTGCTACTGTGATAGTCAATGGCAAAAAGCAGCTGCCTCACTATCACGGGGTAGTTTTGCCTGATTTGAAAAAAAGGGGGGTCAAGCAGCTCATCATGCCTTCATATACGTGCATGAGAGAGGTAGATGGGCTTGTGTGCATAAGTTTAAATGGGAAAAAAGGCATTTGGGTCAATGCCTCTACTAGCGGTGTACACCTTTTTGCTCAACCTTTTAAAATGGATTTTTTATGGGTAGAAAATAATGCCATTACAGATTTAGCCCATTGGCCTTCTCATGCGCTAATCAAGTTGTTGATAATAGGAGCTAGTAATGACTCGAAAATACGCAAAAAGCTACAGGCTCAAGCCATTACTCATCAAATGGCCTATGTAGTGCTAAGTGCCCATACCGGTTATGTTGCATCTCTATAGGTGCCCTCTAAGGGGGTATGAATAGTTTTGGTCTGATTATACCCCCTTACGCCAAGCCGAATGATAAAAGGGTTGATAGCTGGATGCCTATGATTTTTTAATAATCGCCCTGATTGAGCATTTTATCGGCTTGCTCTTGGCTAATAAGTCCTTTTTTAACCAGAGCACAAAGAGGGCTTTAGCAAAACTTCTGGTTGTAAGCAGCTATTTAAGAAATCTATGACTGTAGATTTATACTTAAAAAGGCTTTCATAAGGATTATACATGTATATAAGTCTATGACTTGGTCTTTTGGCATGGGGTATTGGAGGTTTTGATGGATTTACTGAATCAATATAGTGGATTGCTTTTTTAGTAAGATACACACGCTATGGTGAAAGGCAAGCGATTTAAAAAGCAAGATAGCTA